>CAIPFS010000078.1 GCA_903864375.1 uncultured Verrucomicrobiota bacterium | reverse complement strand
TTGCGCATGGAGTCACCCGGAGATTGTAGGGGGTTTATTTTGCAAAGGCCAATGACGATAACGGGGGCCTTTGGAACGGGAGAGGTGACGATCCCCCCAATGATCGAGAACTTGCGGGAGCACGTCTCTCCGGACAAGTCCCCATATCAATTTGAGCCACCGTCGCTTGGGTACCGCCGCGACCTTCGATGCGCGGGGCTGGATTCATGCGTTGGTAGATTCCTAGCTGGTCCCGATATTGGCCCAAACCTTCCCCAGACGGACCTGTACTGGATAGGTGCGGACCGGTTTGTCGGGGCGTTCGGCACAGGCGCCGGTTCCCAGATGGAAGGCCCATCCATGCAGCGGGCAATAAAGGTGGAGACCATCCACCGTTCCGGCACCCAGGGAGCTGCCCCGATGCGGACAGGCATTGTCGATCAGATGGAACTCGTCCGCGACCCGGGCGAGAGCGAACTGGCGTCCAACGGCTTCCACCGTCCGACATGTTCCCGGACGGAGCGAATCCACCTCTGCCACATCCACCCATGTTTCCATGGGATGAAGGTAGTTCGATGGCCTCGGAGGTTGAAGTCGAAACCTCGGACGGCAGACGGGAATGTCTGCGCGACAGTCACTGGGCGGGCGTGATTCGGACCGCCTGCGCCTCGGCGGGAGCCTCGCTATCAACGTGCCTTTTGATCGGGAGTGGTCGGGATCCCCGCAATGATCGGGGACTTGCAGGAGCGCATCCCTCCGTTGGATGTCCCTCCTTTGGAGGGACTTGCGTCTGGAAGGACCTCGCGGCACTGCCGGACAAGTCCCCCAATCGATTTTAACCACCGTCGCTTGGGCCCCACCAAGGATGTTTGACCGTCGGATAAAATCTCGATTCCGAACCTCCATCTGGGTACTGGACGCTTCGTTCCATTCCATAGACCCCAGAGCGGAAGGACAATAAGGCGCCCCCTTCAAACCACTGACTCCGGGATTGCCTCCAAGGTCAGCCCTCGGCCAATCTCAGCGTGCAAATGACGATCCCAACAGCAGCTCCTGTTCCGGCCCGAAGTTTCCAGGTGGACCAGCTTCACGTGGATGTATTTTCCAGCATCGGCGAATTGTCGACCGCCATGGCGGTTCGGGTGCGGGAGATTCTCAGTCAGGCCATCTCACAGCACGGCTCGGCTGCGGCCATCCTCGCCACCGGCAATTCCCAAATCCGGTTCCTCAAGGAATTGACCGGGATGGGGGGTGTTGATTGGTCAAAGGTCACCCTCTTCCACATGGACGAATACCTGGGCATCTCGGGCAACCATCCCGCCTCGTTCCGACGGTACATGCGGGAAAAGGTGGAGACGCTGGTGAAACCCGGGGCATTCCACTTCCTCGACGGCGAAGCATTGGAGCCCCTCGACGAATGCGACCGCTACACCCGGCTCTTGAAGGCCCAACCCATCGACCTGTGCTGTCTGGGCGTGGGTGAAAACGGGCATCTGGCATTCAATGATCCGCCCGTGGCCCGCTTTGACGACCCCCATTGGGTCAAGCTGGTGAAGCT
>CAIPFS010000077.1 GCA_903864375.1 uncultured Verrucomicrobiota bacterium | reverse complement strand
GGCGGGCTCCGCCGCCTCCGGCGTCCCGGTGGCAAAGGAATCCCCAAACCACATTTTACCTGCCTTTTCGTTGGCAGCCGCCCGTTTCTCCTCCTTCCCAACAAACATCGACCACCATTCGAAGGAGGTCCGGGGAAAATAATAAAGCGGCACGCGCTGCCCCTGTTCGAACAGGTCCATCAATTCCGCGAGTTGCCCCAGCGCATCCCCGGGGGGTTCCCATCGCCAGAGCTTCTCCGGTGAAGCCAGGACGGCGAGGCTGTTCTGTGCGATGCCGGCGGCGCAGGCAGCAACCCATTGAATCCAGAATCCAAGAAAATGCTTTCCAGCCGGCCGACGCGGTACCCGATGCAGCCACGCCCCACTGGCGGTCCATGGGAGACTCCCCCGGATCACGCGACCGTTCACCTCCACGGAATAGGCCTGGGGAGCGGGAGGGCGTCCCTCTCCGAGAATCGGTCGCAATTCCTGGGCGTAGGTTTCCGCATCCGCCAAGACCCGGGACAGGATCCATTCTCCGAGGGAGCCGGGAGGCAGGGTTCCATCAGCCGTGAGAGCCGCTGACAGGGATCCCGTGTCGCGCCCGTCGAGGATCAACCGGCTCACGCGATCCACCAGATGCAGATCCACCTTCTCCTTGAATGCCAAACCGGCTTCCTCGGTTTCGACACGGTACGACTCAAAAAACTCAACGCGCAATTGATGACGCAGGAACGCGCGTGAAGGGTGTTCAAAAAAGCGCACCAACTCCTTCAATTCAACCGGTTCCAATGCCGGGGACGGCGGCGGCACCTCGTCGGGGAGGAATGGACGACGCGCTCCGCGGGGGCGCTGTCGCACCCCGGCCGCTGCCGCGAGGACTGTCGAATAGCTGAACAACGATCCCGTTCCCCGGGCGGATTCCGGCGAAAAATATTCCGGACTGAAGGCGTGCAGCCGGTGGACCACCGTGAACGGATCTGCTGGACGGGAGAGGGAGCCCCCGTCCGCCGCTCGGAAGGAGGTTGCCAGGTAATCCGTCAATTGCCGGAGGACGGGGGAAGGAGGGCGGGAGGAGGCTCCGGCGTCACTCTGACCGAGGTAGCTCAGGTGGAGCCAGCGACGGGCGCTGATGAGGGTCTCAAGAAACAGATAACGGTCATCCGACCGACCGGACCGGTCCCCGAGTCGTGGTTCCTGCCGAATCAAATCAAAACTTACCGGGACAGGACTTCGCGGGAAAGCGCCGTCATTCAAGCCGAGGAGACAGATGGCTTGAAAGGGAAGACTTCGCAACGGCTTGAGCTCACAAAAGGTGATCCCCCCGGTCAGGAAGCCAACCCCGGAGTTATCGGAATCGATTTCGCCCAGGAGGGACGGCAGGACGGCATTGAAGGGAAGGGATTCATCATTCCCGGAAGCGGCCATCTGAGTTCCCCAAACCGAGACCGCCTGCCGAAGATGGGCGAGTTCGGAGGCATCGGATGTCTCGGCGGCAAAGAATCGGTCGAGGCCGCCCCGGATGCTCAGGACCCAGTCTGCGGCGAGGTGACTCCGCTCCCACTCTTCAAGGGTTGCCCCCACCTGAGCGATGAATTCCGCGAATCGACCGGCCAATTCCGCGGTATTTCCTTCGACGCCGGGGAATGGGGCCACGCCTTGTCCCTCTGGCGAAACCCAGAGGACCGTGTCTCCTTCGGCTATGGCGTACCCTGCCAGCAAACGATCCATGGCCTGGTGCCAGGTTCGAGCGGAATCCTCCTCCAAACCCAGTTGACGAAGGTGTGAGCCATCCCGACCAAAATCGACCGCCAAATCCCGGATCCACCGGGTGATCAGTGGGACATCGTCCTCGCCAATGGCCGCCCGTTCCCGCAGCGGAGGGCATTCCAACAATCCCAGGACTCCTTCGGGGGTCATCCGGGTTCCCACCAGGGCGAGCAGCCGGCGCATGGACGCGACGACACCCCGGCTGGTTCCAGAACGACGGTCGGCCAGCGAATAGGGAAGGCGTCGTTCCGGGCTTTCGGGGGTTTCAAACACCGCCGGAATCAGGGGCGCATAGACTGTGAGGTCGGGCGCCATGACAACGATGTCCCTTGGGGACATTTCCGGACGGCGCTGCAACCAGTCGAGGATTCGATCGTGGAGCACCTCCAGTTCCCTCAACGGGGTATGGCAGGAATGGATTTGGAGCGAATCATCGTCCGGATTCACCTCCCGCAGAAGGGCAGGAGTCGCTCCGGTCGAGGGATCGCTCAAGGTCAGCAAATCCGACTGGACCATGGAGAGAAGAGAGTCTCCCCCAGGGTCAACAAAATCAGCATGCTCCAACAGTTCAGTCTGTTCCTGCCAGAGCCTGAGAAAGTCTCTGCCCTGTGTGCCCCACGCGGCGAGGAGACGATGGCCAAATTCCAGATGAACGCTGGCGGAGTCTTCCAGTGGTCGCCGCAGCCGCCGCAACTCCCTGCGCATTTCCCGGGGCGTCGCAATATCCCCCCACCATTCGGCGCAGGGCTGAAGAACAAAAGCGTGGACATCCACGACAGCTGAAAGCGCGGAAACCAGTTCCATGTAAGCGGGCGGCAAGGAGGAAACTCCGAACAAAACCACCCGCCGCGGTTCCCGCCCGGGAGGAAAGGGGCTTCGTCCCTCGCGAAGGGCGTTCAATGCCAGGGTGCGACGATGGCTCGATGGAGTTCCACCGATGCGATCCCGAACCCGTCGCCAGATTTCCGCCTGCCAATGGTCTCCCGCACCGGCAGTCCAGGAATCAATCCAGTCGGGACGGAAAACGAGGTACTGATCAAACAAGTTGGCCAGTTGGGAGGCTAATTCCGCCCTTTTGGAACCATCGCCATCCGCCAGATACGTCCGCGGCTGACTCCAGAAATCGGTATCGGGCAAATGGGCGAGGATGG
>CAIPFS010000076.1 GCA_903864375.1 uncultured Verrucomicrobiota bacterium | reverse complement strand
CTGTGACTTCACCTTGACCCGTTTTCACCCCACCTCCGCGCCCTATATGCCTCGTTATGAACCCATTCCTTCCACACCGTTGATGAATGGCATCGTGCTGAATTAGTTGATGGCCGGGAACCTGGCTCGTGATTACCGTCGGAATCGTCCTGTGATGAACCCCTTTCTCCGTTGGCTTTGTCCGGCCCGATCGCTCGCGCTGGCGCTCCTCTCGTTGCTGTTTTCCGGGAGCGGGGCGGCAGCGACAGTGTTTCGTCCCGAGGTCTTGAACCAGATGGAGTCGGCCATTCTCAAGCAGATTGCCGCAACCAATCTTCCAGGAGGGGTCCTCTGGTTGGAGCATCGTGGAGAAACGTTTCACAAGGCGTTTGGCCGGCGCTCGGTCTGGCCCGTAACGGAGGGGATGACCGAGGATACGCTCTTTGATGCCGCCTCGTTGACAAAGGTGCTGGCCACCACCCCCTCCGTCATGTGTTTGGTGGAATCCGGCCAGGTATCCCTGGAGGATCCCATTGAACGCTATTTCCCCGAATTTACGGCAGCCAGATCCAACCGGATCACGCTGCGGTTGATGCTGACCCATACTTCCGGTCTGCCTCCTGGTATCGAACTGGCGTCTCATTGGACGGGTTACGAAGCGGGGATTGAAAGGGCCTGTGGTGTCAAACTGGCCACCGCACCCGGCACCAAGTTCACCTACAGCGATGTCAATTTCATCCTGCTGGGTGAGTTGGTGCGGCGGGTTTCTGGATATCCTCTGGACGAATATGCCCGTCGGAAAATTTATCAGCCATTGGGCATGGTCGACACCGGATTCCGGCCTCTTCGGAACTTCGGGGACGGGTGGCACCGACTGAAAAGGTGGGTGACTCGGTCTTTCGCGGAGTGGTTCATGACCCGACTTCACGGGCCATGGGTGGCGTGGCAGGCCATGCCGGCTTGTTTACCACGGCTTCGGACCTGGCGCGTTTTTGTCGGATGATGCTGCAAAAGGGAACCTGGGAGGGGCAGGTGATCTTCAAGTCGTCGACGGTGGACCTGATGACGGGGGTGCAAACTCCGCCGGGGGTTACCGCTCGTCGGGGTCTGGGCTGGGATATCGATTCGCCTTACGCCGGCCTTCGGGGAGCTCATTTTCCATTGGGGTCCTATGGCCATACGGGTTGGACCGGTACGTCGCTTTGGCTGGATCCGTTTTCACAGACATTTGTGGTGTTTCTCTCAAACCGCAATCACCCCACCGAGGAGGGAACGGTGGGCGCTCTGCGCGCTCAGTTGAGTACCCTGGCGGCAGAGGCCCTGACCGACGTTGATTTCTCCCGGTTCACCAATACTCTTCCGGCCTTGCCTCAGGCTCCCGTATGGCAGAAGACGGGAACCATCCGCCCAAATTGATTGCACCATTCAACAATAGTTGACTGATCGGTCAAGTATGGTAGTTTTCCGCCACTGTGGGCTGGGCGTGTCCTTGAGCGGGGCTGTCAGTCTCCAGTTTAGATTCATCAACTTCACCGGATTTGTGCCCGGGTCCTTTTTGTATTTCCATGGCTTTCCATCCTGATTCCCCGCGTTTGCGGTCCAATTCCCTCTGGCAGCGGCTCTCTGGAACCACGGTCATTTTGTTTCTGACAGCGGCTTTTTGGACGGGTTGCCGACCTAAAACTCCGGATGGAGCTTCCGGAGGGATGATGGCGCCGACAGTGACGGTCGCCCCGGCCGAGCTGAGGGAGGCGATTGAGCACGATGAGTTCACCGGTCGGTTTGATGCGGTGGAATCGGTTGAGGTGCGACCCCGGGTGAGCGGTTACATCCAGGAGGTTCGGTTCCAAAGCGGCCAATTAGTCAAAAAGGGGGATGTGTTGTTCGTCATCGATCCCCGCTGGAATCAAACAGCATTTGATTCGACGGCAGCAGAACTCAACAGGTCCCAATCCCGTTTGGGAAATGTGGAGCGGGAAGCAAAGCGGGCAGAACAATTGCTTTTGAAGAATGCGATTTCGGTGGAGGAAGTGGAGGCGAGGAAATCGAAGCTTTCCGAGGCACGGGCTCAGGAGATGGCGGCCAAGGCGGCCCATGAAAATGCCCGGCTCGATTTGGAATACACCGAGGTCAAGTCGCCGATCTCGGGCCGGGTCAGCCGGGCGCTGATCACTGCCGGTAATTACGTGAGTGGGACTTCGGGATTCAACAGCCTTCTGACCACGGTGGTGTCACTGGACCCGATTTACGTTTACGCCGACGTGGACGAGGCATCCTTTCTCAAGATCAGCCGGTTGCGACAGGAGGGACAACTGGGAGCCACCAATGCTCCGATAGCAGTGGAGGTGGGGTTGGGTGACGAGACGGGGTTTCCGACCCGGGGGGAAGTCGAGTCGTTCGACAACCGGGTGGATGCGAACACCGGGAGCATCGTCGTCCGGGTGCGGGTTCCGAATCCGGCTGGACGCTTCCTTCCGGGACTTTTCGCCCGTCTTCGAGTGCCGAGCAGTGCATCCCGTCCGGTGGTTTTGATCGAAGAGACGGCGATTGGAACCGATCAAAGCCAGAAGTTCGTGCTGACCTTGACGTCCTCCAACACGGTGGCCTATCGGGCTGTCAAGCTGGGTCCGGCATTCGGTGGGAAGCGGATTGTCCGCGAAGGGCTCAAGGAAGGGGAGTTGGTGGTGGTCAACGGTCTGGTCAGAGTCCAGCCGGGGATGCCGGTGCAGCCCGAGAAGCAGACCGTTGGAAAACCGTGAATTGGATCGCGAGCGTTGCCTGCGCATGAAATTTTCCCATTTTTTCATCCACCGCCCCATCTTTGCCGGGGTGTTGTCGGTCGTGATTTTCCTGGTCGGATTGCTCGCCCTTCTGCGACTGCCCGTCAGTGAATACCCGGAGGTCGTTCCCCCTCAAATCGTGGTGCGGGCGGTCTATCCTGGCGCCAACCCGAAGACGATCTCCGAGACCGTTGCTGTTCCCCTGGAGCAGCAACTGAACGGGGTGGAGAACTCGCTCTATATTTTTTCTCAGGCCACAAGTGACGGGGTGATGACCCTGACCGTGACGTTCAAGCTGGGAACGGACATCGACAAGGCTCAGGTGTTGGTACAAAACCGGGTTTCCCAGGCTCTACCCAAGCTCCCCGAGGAGGTCCGTCGGCTGGGCGTGCTGACGATCAAATCCACGCCGGACCTGACGATGGTGGTGCATTTGTTTTCACCCAATGGTCGCTACGATGATGTTTATGTTCGCAATTATGCCACCCTGCAGGTGAAGGATGTCCTGGCCCGCATCCCCGGTGTGGGTCAGGTGCAGATCTTTGGTTCCGGAGACTACGCCATGCGGGTCTGGCTGGACCCCAACCGGGCGGCGGCGCGGAGCCTGACGGCGAGTGACATTGTTGCGGCCATCCGCGAGCAAAATGTCCAGGTGGCTGCGGGTGCGGTGGGCCAGCAACCGGTGAGTGAGCCGGTCGCCTTCGAACTACAGATCAACGCAAAGGGACGTCTGATCACCGAGGAGGAATTTGGCAACATCATCATCAAGGTGGGGCCTCATGGCGAAAAGACGTTGTTGAAGGACGTTGCCCGGATCGAACTCGGCGCAAGTGAATTCGCCTTGCGATCCCTGCTGAACAACAAGTCGGCGGTTGCACTGCCGGTGTTTCAGCAGCCGGGGGCGAACGCCATCCAGCTTTCAGTCGATGTCCGCGCCGCGATGGCCACGTTGAAAAAGAATATTCCGGAAGGGCTAGACTACAACGTGGTGTATGATCCG
>CAIPFS010000075.1 GCA_903864375.1 uncultured Verrucomicrobiota bacterium | reverse complement strand
GGCTAAATGCGGCCAAACAAAAAACACCGATTTGATTTTGAAATGAAAACACTCGATTTCAGCCTTATTCTCCCGCGTCTGACCGCCGTCGCTGCTGCGGCCATGCTGGTCTCGTTCCCGGCCATGGCCGATGATTCGACCAGTACGCCCACCGTCACTGATGGCACGGTTTCGGGAAAGATCATCAGCGACAGCCTCACGACAGCCGCCACCAGCGGTAAGGTTTCCCCGGTTCAGTCCCCTGCCGTCCCGATGGGACTGAAGATCGTGGATCAGACCCGATTGGCCGCGTCCGATGCCGCCTCGGCCAACTTCCAGAAGAATTTGTTGCCCACGGCCACTGATTTCATTCTCAAAACCCTGCCTGAAACTCGAAACAACACTGCGGCAGTCAAGGCCATGCCCCTGGACCCCTCCAAGCTCGTCCTGGCCACCACCGAAAATGTCCGCGCCTACTTCGTCTTCGAAGGTGCAGGCTACGCCAACACCCTGGGATTCAACACCACCGGCACGGGTGTCAAGGACGGCGACCCCAAGATCATCTTCCCCAATGCCAGCAGCAGCGTCGGCCCCATCACCAGCGGAGAAACCGGAACGCGGTCTGCTGATCAGCCGCTTCTTCCCGGTGACTTCGTCAATCTGGGCGTGATGAAGGCCGGTACGAAGCTCGATTTCTTCCTGCTGGCCAATGGTGCCAACGGGGGTACCACCGCTTGGAGCACCTCGGGCAACAACCCGGACGGCATCAACCATGTGGCATCGCTTTCCGCCCGGATGTTTGCCATTCCCAACATCAACAGCCCCTATCTGTTCATCGCCTTCGAGGACCTCTGGGGCGGTGGCGACAAGGACTACAATGACGCCGTGTTTGCCATCAACGTCGGTGCCGCCACCATCAACCGGCTCGTGGCCACCCCTGAGCCTGCCACCTGGGCCTCCCTCGCCTCCTTCCTGGGCCTCGCCGTCTATGTGAAGCGCCGGCAGGATCGCAGCCGCCAGAACGCCATCACCACCAGCCGATAAGCGTCCATTCACCCCGAACTCCTTCCATCCCTTTCCCATGAAACGCGTCCTCATCCTCCTCTCGGCGATGGTCGTCTTCCTGGTGGGTGGTTACCTGGGAATCCGGGCGTGGCGCAATGAAGTCCTGATCCGGCAGGAACAACGGGCCTTCGCCAAGGCCCGGGACCTGCTGAAGAGCGGTGAACCGCTGCAGGCGCTGGTCCTTCAGCAGACCCAGGCCAGGCCCGGGTCCACTCTGGATTGGCCGGCGATTCAACTTCAGGCCTTGGTGGGCATGCGGGATCTGGGGCGGTTGACACAAGTTTTTGAGCGGGAGCCCGCCCGGATTCTGGCCGACGAGGAAGCCTCCCTCCTGGTGGCCCACGGTTACCTCCACGGGCGGCGTCCCGCTGATCTTGAAAAGGTTCGCAAAACCTGGCGCGGCCGCGAAACCCGGCAGGCCTCCTGGCTGGTTCTGGACTCCGATGCCCTCGTCATTGCCGGAAAAGGGCGTGAGGCCGAGAAATGGCTGCGGACCCACACACTGCCTGGGACCAACGACGCTGTTCGTCTGACACGGCTCGCCATCCTGGTGGCCAAAAAGAACCTGACGGAAGCCTGGCAATTGCTGACCCAGGCGACCGACCTGACCCCCCGGGATGCCGACCTTCGATTGTTCCGAGGCCAGATCATGGAGGGTCTGGGGCGGATGGAAGCAGCACGCTTTGAATACGCCTCGGCGGTCATCTGCCGCACGAATGACGCCTTTGTCCGGGATGAGCTGGCTGAATTTTATCGCCGCCAGGGGAACTATCCTCTGGCAATCCAGACCTGGACCGAAGTGATGCCCGACCAGGCGCCGGATTACTTCTGGCTCAAAGCCGGGTTCTGGTCCCGCGTGGTTTCCCCCACCTCACTGAATGCCGCCACTGTGACGTCGGGGGACCTGAAACCACTGGCTCAATGGGTGGTGTCCCTCCCGGCGGACCGGTTTTTTGACACGAACTCCTTTGCCCTCCTGGCCGACCGTCAGCGGTATCTCGCGAGCCGGCAGGAGGTCCACTGGCTGGAACTGCTCGACCTGCTTCAGCGGGGCGATGAAAAGGGGGCGATGGAGCTCCTTGGCTTCAACAAGTTCCGGGCAAATTCCTGGGATCCCGACCTGGAAGCCGCCGTGCTTCGCATTCTTCAATATCGTCAGAAACGCACCCTCAAGGTTTCCATCGCCGGACTCAACCCGGTGGGCGGAACCAATCAACATCAGTTCCTCACCGACCTGAGCCGGGCGGCTGCGGCCGAGGCGGCCGGCGCCAAGGCCCCCGTCAATCCGGAGCTGGACGCGGTTCTTCGCGGTCCCGACGCCTTTGCCGCTGCCTTCCTGGCCGTCGGTTGGCGGGAGGCTGCCCTCCAACTTCACCATCCCGGGCATCCCGCCACAGCTCATCCAATGTGGCTGGCGTACGGATTGGCAGAAAGCCTCCACTCGAACCGGGGTGCGGCGGCAGCCCTTGATTTCCTGGCCGGGCAGTCATCGTCCCCGGAACTGGAACTCCTCAAGGGCGAACTGTTGATTGAAACACAAAAATCGGAGGATGGGTTGGCCCATCTGCGACCCCTCGCCGCTGCGGCCTCCCCGGTGGGCCAACGGGCCAGTTACATCCTGGCGCTGGCGGAACTGGACCGTCATCAATTTGACGACGCGCGCCGCTGGATAACCAATCAGCCCCTCCTGGCACGGAACCCGATGGGTCAGGAGTTGCTGGGACGGGCGGCGTTGGGGGAGGGAAAAGCGGCGGAGGCCGACACCATCTACGGCAGGATTGCCGCAACCTCCATTGAGGCGAAGGCCCATCTGGCACGCCGCGCCTTTGCCCGGAAGGACTGGACCGTCGCCCGGCGATGGACTCATGAACTGCTGGCCCTGATGCCGGATTCCGTGGAACTCCGCGCGAACCTCGCCGAGATCAACAAGGCCTCTGGAAATCTATGAACCGCGGAGACCGCGCCTGGCTTTCCGCCCTGGCTTTACTGGCCGGCTACGTCTGGTTTCGCGACCGGACCTGGTGGGGAGTCGCCGAAGACGTTCTTCCCATCCTCATCGCCCTGCCCTTGTTCGTCTGGCTGGGGCAACCCTGGCGGCTGCGGCCGGGTCAACCGTTCTCGATCGGGATCGTTTACGTGGTCGTCGCCGCCGTCCTCCTGATTCTCGGTGCCGTCTTTGATTTCTGCCTGCCCGCTGCAACCGCATGGTGTCTCGCCTTCTGGGCCTGGGCTTCGCGACGCTGCGAGACAACGGACCTTCCCCGGATCCGACGATTATTGCCCCTCGCCCTTCTGGCCTTTCCCTGGGTGACGCTCGACCTGCAACCCGTCGGATGGTGGTTTCGATTGTCGAGTGCCATCACCGTGGAGCAGTTGTTTTCCAGCCTGAGCTTCACCGTCACCCGCACCGGGGTGGAACTGCTGGTCCAGGGGCTTCCCATTTCCGTGGATGCCGCCTGTTCCGGTCTCAAGGCGCTCCAATCGCTCCTGATTGCCGGAGTGGTGCTGACCTTCGTCATGAAGGGAACCAGCCGCAGTTACTGGGTGAATCTACTCCTTCTCTTTCCCCTGGCCTGGGTGGCCAACACCTGTCGAATCCTGGCCATCTGTGTCGCGGCCATGACCTGGGGTTCCAATTTTGCCATGGGTGTCTTCCATGCCTGGGGTGGACTGGCGGTTCTCGTGGTCATGTTCGGGCTTTGCTGGGTCATTCTCCGCCTCCAACAGCTGGCTTCGACACGCCCATGAATTCCCGCCCCAAGCCTCCGCTGCTGGCCTGGGCCACCCTCGCCTTCGCCCTGTTCCAGTCCCGCGGCCTCATTGTAGCCTGGCAACATTCGCCGCTCGATCGGTTCGGCTGGCTGGCACTGGCTCTCTGGCTGGCACCGGGAGGAATCGCCTGGGCGCAAAATGGTCCTCCGACCTTTGCCCGACACTCATTTTCCGCAGTTGCCGCCGCCATTGTCCTCCTGATCGCCGGGGTCGTGACCGAGCTCCATCTTCTGGACTATCTGGCCGTCGCTCTGGCCGTCGCCGCGGTGGCCCCTCCGCCTGACCGGCTTTACCTCTGGTTGCCTGGTGCCATCAGTTGGATGCCTCTTCTCTCTTGGGCCGCCAAGGGTCTGCCGACCGGCGGCGTCATTGCCCTGCGATTGGTGATTGCGGTGGCCGCTGCCTCTGCCCCATTTTTGGCCCGTCGCCGCAGTTTTCCCGCCCCATGAATCGTCGCTTCCAACTCTGGCTTTGGATTGCCCTCGCCCTGGCCGTCGGGCTCGCCTTGTTCTGGCAATTCGCCCCCCTTCCCAATGCCGGTGATCGACTGTCGCGACTACCCCTCTCCGGACTGGGGTTCACCGGCAAAGACCTGCCGCTGAGTGATATCGAAAAAACCGTTTTCCAACGGGCCCAGACCATCAAACGACTCTACAAGGCCGGAAATCAGGTGATCATCGTCCAGGTGATCGATGCCAGCGGCGACCGCCATGCCATCCATGATCCGCTCTACTGTTTTCGAGGCGCAGGATGGGAGGTGGCCGCCAGTCAGGACATTGCCGTCAACGGCGGTGCCGCCCGCCAGTTGCAATTGCGGCGCAACGCTGAAACAGCCGAAGTGGTCTACTGGATTTCGGACGGCACCGTCCGACATGCCTCCCCCATCCAATACCGCTGGCAGACCGCCCTCCGCCGCCTGACGATGGGCCGTTCAGGCTCAGAACCCGTCCTGATCCTGGTCCAACCTGCCGACAAGGCCGCCGTGGATTGGTCGACCGTCTTTTCCCGCTTCCCAGCCCTCCTCGACCTGTAATCCGGTTCCCCACCCCGTCCCCGTCCCCGTCCCGATCTCGCAACGGTGTGGAAGGAATGGGTTCATAACGAGGCATATAGGGCGCGGAGGTGGGGTGAAAACGGGTCAAGGTGAAGTCACAGGGCAGAAGAAAGGCGAGGACGGGGATGTCCAATGAGCTT
>CAIPFS010000074.1 GCA_903864375.1 uncultured Verrucomicrobiota bacterium | reverse complement strand
GAGCAGGAAACCCTCCAGCGACTGCTGCTCCGCAAGAAGATCGACGATCTTGGGATTCGCGTGGATGACAGCGCCGTCGCCAACTGGATTCGCGAAAACTTGAAGGACCCGAAGACGGGAGCCTTGAACTACAACGCCTTCATCGATCGGGTGCTGCGCCCCAAGGATTTTACCCCGACCGAGTTTGAGGAATACATCCGGCAGGACCTGGCCTTGAAACATCTGATCGATGTCATCGGTGTCGGGGCCAGCCTGGTGACGCCTCGCGAGGCCGAGGCCGAATTCCGCCGGGAAAACGAACAGGCACGGGCAAGTCTGGTCGTCTTTTCGGCCTCCAACTACCTCGCCGGAATCAAGTTGGATGCGGTCAGTCTCGGTCAGTTTTTCACCAACCAACTGCCCAATTATCGCATTCCCGAGCGCCGGACTGTTTCCTACGTTCGCTGGGAGAGTTCCAACTTTCTAGCCAAAGCTGAGGCGCAACTGGCCCAGGTCAGCGGACTACCAGCTCGTCTGGAACAATTCTACCAGGAACGGGGTGCCGAGAACTTCAAGGATGAGCAAGGGCACGTCCTGACCAAGGAAGCCGCCCTCGCCCTGATTCGCCAGCAAACGGCACTGGCCGAGGCCGGTAAATTTGCCCAGGCGGCGGCCCGCGATTTTGCCAACGAGCTTTACTCCATTGAGCCGGTGAAGCCGGAAAATCTGTCCCAACTCGCTGCAAAAAAGGGACTCACCGTCCAGCAATCCAGGCCGTTCAGCGAAAACGGCATCGCATCCGGGCTGGAGGATCTCTCCACGCTGGGACGAGAGACGTTCAAATTGACCCTCGAGCAACCGTTCACCACACCGGTCTCCGGCAGCGCGGGAACCGTGGTGGCCGCCCTGGCCAGTCGATTGCCCTCCGAGGTCCCTTCCCTGGAGAGCATCGAGAGCCGGGTGCGGGAGGATAAAACCCGGTTTGATTCCCGGGAGGCGGCTCGCAATGCCGGCCTTCTATTCTCGCAGACGGCGACCAATGAGCTGGCGCAGGGCAAGACCTTTGCCCAGGTGGCCGCCGCGTCAAAAATCACTCCGATAGAGCTCGCACCTTTTTCTCTCTCATCCGAAGGCATCCCGGGACTCAATCCCGGATTGAACCCCAGTCAGGTGAAGGACGTGGTCTTCAATCTCAAGCCCGGAACCGTCAGCCGGTTTGTTGCGACCCTCGACGGCGGTTTTGTGGCTTATCTCCAATCGGTTCAGCCGGTGGACGACGCCCTGGTGAAAGCCGGGCTCAATGCCTACATCGAGGAAGCCCGGCAACGGCGTCGGCAGGAAACCATCGAATCATGGGTTCGCAATGAATTCCAGGTATCGGGACTTGCCGGCCGATTGAAGGACCGGGGAGCCAATTGAAATGACTGCCTCCGGGCCGACGATCAAGTTGTCCGCACCGGCGACCGGCGAATTCTGGGAAATTCCGGTCCTGTTTGAAGATGAGCACCTGCTGGCTGTCGCCAAACCGGCGAGGTTGCTGAGTTCCCCTGATCGGTACGACGCCGCACGCCCCAATTTAATGCGGTTGTTGCACGATGCCGTTGCAGCGGGAAAGCCGTGGGCCCGGGAGCGTGGTCTCAACTACCTCGCCAACGCCCATCGGCTGGACTTTGAAACCACCGGGGTGTTCCTGCTGGCCAAACACCGCGAAGCACTGGTGGTCCTGGCCAATGATTTCGGCTCGGGAATTCCCCAGAAGACCTATCTGGCGCTGGTGGAGGGAAGTCCGCCCGAAGATCGCTTTTCGGTGGACGTCAAGCTGGCCCAGGATGAAGTGCATCCCGGTCGCATGCGCTGGACACGGGATGGGAAAAAGTCGCTGACCCATTTTCAGGTGGTCGAACGATTTGCGGGGGTCACGCTCCTGTCCTGCCATCCGGTCACCGGGCGAACCCATCAAATCCGGGTCCATCTCAAGTACGCGGGGCACAGCATTTACGGGGACGAAATCTATGGCCGGGCGATGCAGCTCTGGCTTTCCTCGATCAAGCCTGGATATCGGCTGAAACCAGGGGCCTTTGAGCGGCCCTTGACGCCGAGTCTCGCCCTCCATGCCTGGAAACTGGAGCTGCCACATCCCGTCACCCGGCAACCCCTTCAGATGGAAGCGCCCATGCCGCGCGACCTGCAAGTGCCACTCAAGTACCTGAGAAAATACGCGATGGCTCCCCCCCCGGCCAAACGCTCGGGATTCGTTCCGAATGAACCTGAGCTGGAGGGCTGAAAGTGGACTGGCGGATCGCGGGGAAATCGACCACCGTTTCCACAACGTCTCTATCCTATGACCCGCCAACAGGTTCTGGACCTCTATTTCATGGAAGCACGGGCTCGCGTCATCGAACTGGGTGCCTTTCTCGACCGGGTGGATCGGGCAGACGGACCCTCGGATTTTCGACTGAACGCCCTGAAGGCGGCGTTGACCGAGCTTTCCGGGGATCAACCCCACCGGGCGGAAAAGGTCCTGCTGTCGTTGAGTGACCCCACCGTGGAACCGATCGCCCAGGCTCCGGGAAAGGGAGCGGTGGGTGCATGGCCGGGTACGAGTCCGACACTTTTCCCCTGAGCGAGGTCGTCGGACCACATCCGGGTGAATCAACTCAGGGAGGCGGGATCGATGTCGATAATCATCGAAATGTCCTCCGGCAGGGTCAATGACTCCTGATGTTTCGCCAATTCGAGGCTGAGACGGCTCATCGCCTTGGTCCGAATCATGATCTGGTAGCGAAAATAACCTTCCGCCCGGGCCAGTGGGGCGGGTGCCGGACCTGCGACGATCAGCTCCCTCCAGGAGGCAAACCAACGGTCGATCTCCTTCCGGAGATGTTCAGCGGTGAACCGGACCTTGTCCTCATTCCGCCCTTTGAGTGTCAGCAGGGCAATACGGGCAAACGGCGGATAGAGCAGTTGCTCGCGAAACTCGATCTCCTGCTCATAGAACCCAAGAAAATCGTGCCTTCGGGCATATTGAATGGCGGGATGGAAGGGGGTGAAGGTCTGGACGAACACCTCTCCCTCCACGTCACCTCTTCCCGCCCGTCCGCTGACCTGAGTCAACAGTTGGAAGGTCCGCTCCCCGGCCCGAAAATCGGGCAGGTGCAACGATAAATCGGCATGAACGATCCCGACGAGGGTCACATTGGGAAAGTGGAGGCCCTTGGCGATCATCTGGGTGCCGACCAGGATATCAATCTTCCCGGTCCGGAAATCCGTCAGCACCCGGCGGTAATCGTCCTTGTTTTTGAGTGTGTCGGAATCCATTCGCTGAATGCTGGCGTTGGGATAAAGCTTCTTCAGCGTGGCCTCCACCCGTTCGGTCCCGAGTCCTCCATAGCGCACCGCCGGATTTCCACAGGAGGGTTGCGGACAGCGGGTGGGCGCCGGTTCCTCATAGGCGCAAATATGGCACAGGAGGCGCTGGGCAGCGCGGTGGTAGGTCAGGGAAACGCTGCAGTTGGGACATCCCGCCAAATAACCGCATTTTTCACACAGCAGGGAGGAGGAAAACCCACGCCGGTTCAGGAACAGAATGGTTTGCTCCTTCCGTTCCAGCCGCTGGGTGATGGCTTCACGCAACCGGGGGGCAAACACAGCCGGGGATCCGGCCTTGCCGGTCTTGCCGGCCTCCCGCAAGTCCAGAATGCGGACCAGGGGCAGGTGCGTATCCGTCACCCGGTCCGGCAATTCGATCAGACGATACTTTCCCCGGCGGGCGTTGTGGTAACTTTCCATCGATGGCGTCGCCGAACCCAAAACCACGACGGCCTGTTCGCGCTGCGCCCGAACCACCGCGACATCGCGGGCATGGTATCGCGGCGTCTCCTCCTGCTTATAGGAGCCTTCATGCTCCTCATCGACAATGATCAGGCCAAGTGCGGAGACCGGAGCAAAAATGGCCGAACGGGCTCCGATGACAATTCGGGCCCGCCCAGTCCGGATTTTATGCCATTCGTCGTGCCGTTCACCGGCGCTCAGATGGGAATGAAGCACGGCGACCAGGGTGCGGAGTTTTCCCGAGGAAAAGCGCGCCTTGAACCGTTCCACCGTCTGGGGGGTCAACGAGATTTCGGGCACCAGGACAATGCCTCCCAGCCCCCGTTCAAGGGCGTGAGCGAGAGCCTGAAGGTAGACCTCGGTCTTTCCGGAACCGGTGACGCCGTGAAGTAAAAATGCCCCTCCAAATCCGGACGGGGCCTGCGCTGCGCCCCCGGGAGGGACAGGGGCCATGCGCCGGTCCAGGGCATCGGTGATGGCGGTGAGGGCCTCCGCCTGGCGTGGATTCAAAGCCAGCGGTTCACTG
>CAIPFS010000073.1 GCA_903864375.1 uncultured Verrucomicrobiota bacterium | reverse complement strand
GGGGCCGGAATCGAACCGGCGACACGCGGATTTTCAATCCGCTGCTCTACCAACTGAGCTACCCAGCCACGCTGCGGGAGGCGGATTGAAGTGAATCCGACCCCCTTCACGCAAGGATTTTCGTTCTTCTTTCGCTACTGATGACCAAAATCGCGAGCCCGGAACCCAATTCGAACCGGCTTCCAGCCCTATTTTGCCGGTTTTACGAATTCCGCCTCGGCATCCTTGATGGCCTCGACTGCCGCCGCCCCAATTGATTTGGTCAGGGTGATGCCGCCCAGGATGATGCCGGCGGTCGCCACCAACAGACCGATACGCATGAACAGCTTGCTGCCGGTCAGCAACGTCAGGGTGCAGAGGACCACCGACACCTGAAGTGCGAGCTCGGCATGGTCAAAGCCGTCGTTCCGTTCCGCATGGATTCTGGCTTCCGCCGCGTTACGCTTGGCGTCAGTCTGGATGTCGGTGCCTTCCTTCTCGTAGGTCTCGTTCTTCGACTTGAGCTCGGCGATGAATTTTTCAATGGCTGCCTTTTGAGCGGGATTGGGGTTTCCCTCCAGGTCGATGGCCAGTCGCTTGATTTCAAGTCCGCCCACGTAGGCACGCTGGCGCTTGGCCTGGTACCAGGAATAGCCGTTGGAGGCCTTGACCTCGGCCACGATCCGCTCGTTGGCGGCATTGTTACCGAGGGACCCGAAGATCGCCATGATCACCGCCAGCACGGCAATGACGATGCCAACCGGTTTTTCGTTTTTGCCACCTTCGCCGTGGGGAATTTCAATTTCAGGCATGGTCTTGAGGGGAGCGACGTTACGAAGCCCGGTTCGGATGCCAAGGAGGATTTTGGCTCAAAGTCGGCTGACCAGGAGTTCCCGCTGGAAGATCATTTCCTTGGGCAGATGCCGGTAGAGTCGCATGAAGAGCTCATCCTGAAGGAGCAATTCCCGTCGCCATTCCTCGATGTTGATCGATTGAGCCTCGTCCAGATTGGCTTCACCGAATCCAGGAAGCCCCTCGAGGTCGAAGTCGCGGGCGCGCGGAACCCATCCCAGCGGGGTCTCACGGGCTCCGGCCCGGCCCTGACAGCGATCCACGATCCATTTCAGCACCCGCATGTTTTCCCCAAAACCGGGCCAGAGGTAGCGTCCGTCGGATGATTTTCGGAACCAGTTGACCTGGAAGATTTGGGGTGGGTTATCAAGGTTCCGTCGGACATCGAGCCAATGACGGAAATAACGCCCCATGTTGTAGCCGCAGAAGGGGAGCATGGCCATCGGGTCGCGTCGGACCTGACCGACAGCCCCGGCTGCTGCTGCTGTCGTCTCGCTGCCCATGGTGGCTCCGAGGTAGACCCCATGGACCCAATTGAACGCCTGATAAACGAGGGGCAGGGTGGTTGCGCGGCGTCCGCCGAAGATGATGGCGGAAATGGGAACGCCTTCCGGGGAAAGGGCCTCCCGGGCCAACGCGGGGTTGTTGGTCATTGGTGCGGTAAAGCGGGAGTTGGGATGGGCCGCCTTGTCTTTCGACTCCGGGGTCCACGGATTTCCCTGCCAGTCCGTGCATTCGGACGGGGCGGGATCGTCGTGACCTTCCCACCAGACGGTGCCGTCGGGTTTCAACGCCACGTTGGTGAAAATGGTGTCCCGGGAGATGGTGGCAATGGCGTTCGGGTTGGTCTTGCCGTTGGTGCCTGGAGCGACGCCAAAGTAGCCGGCCTCAGGATTGATGGCCCAGAGGCGGCCGTCGGGACCCGGGCGCATCCAGGCAATGTCGTCGCCGACGGTCCAAATCTTCCACCCGGCGAAATGTTCCGGTGGAATGAGCATGGCAAAGTTGGTTTTGCCGCAGGCGCTGGGAAAGGCAGCCGCCACGTACGTGCGTTCACCGGTGGGTGATTCGACGCCCATGATGAGCATGTGCTCTGCCAGCCAGCCCTCCTTGCGTCCCAACCAGGAGCCAATGCGCAGGGCCAGACACTTTTTTCCCAACAGCACGTTGCCGCCGTAGCCGGAGCCGAGGGAGATGATTTCGTTGTCCTGCGGGAAATGGCAGATGTAACGACGGGTGGGGTCGACATCGAGGAGGCAATGGAGTCCCCGATTGAAGTGTTCGGAATCACCGAGTTCCAGCCGTGCGATTTCCCCCATCCGGGTCATGATTCGCATGTTGAGCACCACGTAGATGCTGTCGGTCAGTTCATAGCCGACCTTGGCCAGCGGGGAGCCGGGGGGGCCCATCAGGTAGGGGATGACGTACAGGGTCCGACCCACCATGGCGCCCCGGGCCAATGCCAGTAGCTTGGCCCGCATGGCCTTGGGTTCCGCCCAATTGTTGGTGGGCCCGGCGTCCTCCTCCTGCTCGGTGCAGATGAAGGTGCATTGCTCGACCCGGGCGACGTCGTTGGAATTGGACCGATGGTAATAGCAGCCGGGAAGTTTTTCCTGGTTGAGGCGGACGAGGACTCCCTCGGCCACCGCCTGGGCGTACAGGTGATCCCGCTCCGCCTCGGAGCCGTCACACCAGAAGACCTGGTCAGGCTGGGTCAATTCGGCCATGGCACGAACCCAATCGCGGACGTGGGGATTGCTGGAGGCTTGGCTGCCGAACGCAGGACGGGAACTCATGGGCGGGGGGGAAGGAAGCTGTGTGTGCCGGCAAGCCCACGTTGGGGCACCGACACGGCAAGAAAATCATACCGGGGTGGAAAATGCCACTGTGGAAGCAGTTGCCGGGCGCGGATTGACAGGGCACCGGAATGCCGCTTGGTTGCCATTGCATGAGTTGTTTTCCGACGGGCCAGGTTGGGTCCGGGTTTTTTCAGCGTTGGGTCCGCAGGATCCTGGCTCTGTCGCTGATGACCGTGGCATTGGGCCTCGGGCGGGCGGCAACCAATGCCGTGGTCGTCGTTCTCGGTGACAGCCTTGCGGCGGGATATGGGGTCGACCCGGCGGAGGCATTTCCCGCACTCATCCAGAAAAAGGCAGAGTCGGCGGGCCTGCCGGTGACGGTGGTGAATGCCGGTGTCAGTGGTGACACCACGGCCGGGGGAGTGCGTCGTTTGGACTGGCTGCTGAAGCGGCCCGTGGACCTTCTGTTGATTGAATTGGGGGGCAACGATGGGCTCCGGGGAACGCCGGTGGCCTCCACCCGGACCAACCTGGTGACCATGATTCGAAAGGCGCGGGAGAAGTATCCCTCCATCCGGGTGGTGCTGGCAGGAATGCAAATGCCACCCAGCATGGGGCAGGACTATGCTGCGGAATTTCGAGACCTCTTTGAATCGGTGGCGCGGTCTGAAAAGACCGCGTTGATTCCATTCCTTCTGGAGGGGGTGGGAGGGATTGAGTCGCTGAACCAGGCAGACCAGATTCATCCGAATCGTCAGGGGCATCAAAAGGTGGCCGAGAATGTCTGGCGGGTGTTGGAACCGCTGTTGAAACCGGGGCGGTAGCCACAGGAACCCTGGCAATGGGTCAGGGGCGAAATCCGACCCTCGCCGTCGTCCTTGCGCGCGCAAACGGCCCCTACCAGGACGGGCTTAATATGGTATCCGGTATCGTTTCAATTTCGCCCCTTCAGGGCTCAAAACATTTTTGGATTTCCCACCCGGGGCGTTGCCCCGGGCCATCCTGTTTCGCCCCTTTGGGGCTACCGAGCGGCTGGTCTTCGGCGTCCATCCGTGAATTCGGGGCAGGTTGTTGGTCGAGCTGTTATCTGGAAGGCAGGAATGTCGGCGCCACGTTGCGGTGGTTGGTTCGCGAAGAGCGGCGGCAAAGTCCTCGCTTGCAGCATCAAGCGCGGAGTGTAGCGTTGCCGCAGACTCAAGAGCCATGAAGCCATCCGACCGTCCTTTCTTCCTGCTTCGGTCGGGGGCGGCCTTCACCCTCATTGAATTGCTGGTGGTGGTCGCAATGATCGCCATTCTCGCGGGAATGTTGCTGCCGGCCCTGGCCCGGGCGCGATCCAAGGCGGATCAGAGTTATTGTTTGAACAGCCAGAAACAAATTGGCCTGGCGGTGACTCTGTACGAGGCGGACTACGCCGACCGGATTCCCCTGTGTCAGAATTGGGGCAAGGCCTGGACAACGGACCACGCCTTGCGCGGTGACAATGTCTGGATGCCCGAACTTCTGCGTCCGTATCTGGGGACCAATACCTCAAAGCCGAAGACGACGGTGCGCAAGGTCAACCGAATCAATCCGGGTATTTTCAGTTGTCCATCGGCCTTGAAAATCAAGATGCCATCCACCGAACCGGGGGCTGCGACCACGGGCGATTGGTTTTATGACAACGACGGTGTGACCTATGTCTGGAATCACATCTACCTCGATAAAGCCGGTTCTGATTACGAAACATCCAAGCCGGTGAGCGGACGCCGGGCCGTCAACGTGGCCAATCCGTCCAGGGCCACCTTGATTTGGGAAATCCCGTACTGGAATTACCGATACATGCCCCACAATCTGGGCATGAACATCGTGTGTGCCGATGGCCATGCCGAACGGGTCAAAGGCAGTCCCAAGGAGTCGGACTGGTGGAGGTACCACAGCCGTGACGGTTGGGAGCCCGAATAATGGAAGTGAATCCCGGAACATCGGCCAAGACCTCCCGTCCGACGGGTCGCGGACGGTTCATCGTCGTTTTTCTGCTCGTTGTGGGCGGATACTTCGGTTTGAGCAGCCTGGACTGGGTGGATCGTCATCTGGTGCTGCCCGTTCTGGAAGTCAGTGCCGCAGGGGCCTCGTGGCTCCTGAATTTAATGGGGGTGGCCACCCATGCGGACGGCGTCCTGGTCAAGGGACCCGAGTTTTCGGTCGCGGTCCGAAGCGGCTGCGATCCTCTCGCCCCCACTGCGCTCATGTCGGGAGCGATGCTGGGGTTTCCGTCAAGCTGGAGGAAGCGCCTGTTGGGAGTGGTGGGCGGGGCGGTCCTTTTGTTCTGCCTGAACCTCGTCCGGGTGGCGACGCTGTATCTGACCGGGAGGGTTCATTCCAGTTGGTTTTACTCCCTGCACCAGGAGTGGTGGCCGGCGGCATTTATTGTGATCGCGCTGCTCCTCTGGTGGGCCTGGTTGAATTGGGTCCAGCAACCGGAAAGGACCTCCCGTGGGTAAGTGGCGACGGGGGGCAGCGGCATTGGGGCGATTCGTCGTGGTTTTTGGCCTGCTGATGGCTCCATGGCCGGGGGCTCGCGAGGCGGTCCGGAGCATCGTTCAGGGAGAAGTGCGATGGCTGGCACCCTGGGTGGCGCCCCGGATGGTCGTTCACATCGAGGCGTTGAACGACTCCTCCCATGAGGGGATCGATACCCAGGTTTCGATGGCGGATCCGCGAAAGATTCGTCCGGACGGGTCGGTGGAGGTGAGTGGGATCACGTTGGACACGCGATCGGTGGCCTGGATCCCGCAGGTGATGCTGCTGGCGTTGGTTGCCGCGACACCGGTGGGGTGGATGGAGCGGGCCAGGGCCGCCGTTCTTGGGATGTTGCTGGTCAATGGCGTGGTTATCCTGACCCTCGCGGCTGGATTGGCCTTCGCCCATGCGGAGGGGCATCCGGCCTGGGTTCACCCCGTGCTGTCCCACGTGTACGATATCACCGTTCAAAACCTCTGGTTCAGCTTCCTGTTTCCGACGGTCCTGTGGTGCCTGCTCTGTTTTGAAGTGCGGCCACGACATTAGCGTCGTGTTACCGAAAATCCCCAGCGGTAAACTGTAAGCCATTTCGGTGACACGACACCAGACCGACCGGTTCAGCTCAGGCCCAGCCAGCGCATCCCCAGGTGCAGCCAGATGGGGATGGTCACAAAGCCCACCAGGGAAGTGCCTATGACCACCCGGATGGCCGTCGGTGGGTCTCCGGCAAACAATCGGGACATGACGATGGGAAAGACAGCCGCCGGCATGGCCGCCTGCACCACGAGGACCTGCTTGAGCTCGCGGGAAGCCGGGAGCGCCCAGGCGATGGCAAGCATGCCCACGGGGATCAGGCCGAGTCGAAAAAGGCAGCTCCAACCGATGATTCGCCATCCGGGATCCTGTCGAAGCTCCTTCGAAGAATCGGCAAGGATGGCACCGGTGAGAACGATGCCCAGGGGGAAACAGCAGGCACCGAGCATGTGGGCGGTCACCGTGGTGAATTTGGGAATCCAGGTTTCGGCACCCAACAGGTTCAGGCTGGCGGCAATGACCACCGCGATGATCGGGGCGTTGATCAACTTCCGCCATTGTTTCCAACCCGCATGTCCCAGTGCGATCAGGCAAACGGACCACATGGCCGCGTCCACACCGAGATTGTGCACCAGCAGGACGCCGGTGGTTTGACCGGGAAAAAGCTGTTCGACCAGGGGCAGGGCAAAATAGCCGTAATTCTGGATGCCTGTGGAGGCGCCAAAGGTGCGGGTGACCGCCTCAGGGCCGAGCCGGAGCCGTCGGGACGCCAGGCCGGAGACCCAGACTCCCAGCGCCACACCGCAGAATCCCGCAACAGGGGGAAGGAAAAGATTCCCGGGGTGATGGAGGGCCTGGTTGCCCAGCACCTTGTCGAGGATGAAGGCAGGGGTCAGGACATTGACCACCACGCGCATCAGGCTGGCATCGGCCGCCTCGGTCAGCCAATCGACCTTTCGAAGAATAACGCCGACCAGGGCCAGGCAAAACACGGGCAGCACCGCACCGACCACCGTATGGAACTCATTCACGCCAGCAGATACTGCACCATGGCCTCGAATTCGGCGTGCTGAATTTTTCGAAGGATGGACACCGCAGGGGAGTTCACCGGGTCGCGGGCGTGACGTTCGCAGGCATCCACGAAGGCAAACGGATCGAAAGAACCCGGCAGGATCAGGCCACGAATCGTCTCGGGTTCGCCTGGACCATTCCATCGGGCGATGTTTCCCGCGAGGATCGAATAAGCCGAATGCATCTCGCAACGGCGGAACCAGTACCTGGCATTCCAATAGTCGGGTTCACGGCGGTGGAGGATCCCGTGGATGAAGGCGGAAGTGACGTCGTTGCGGTCGGCGACCAGGTCGTGGGCGGGGTCGTGTTGATCGTGATAAAGAAGAGCGACCGCCCGGAGCAGGGCCGACGACTCATCCGGCAGGGCTCGCCCGTCGAGAAGCTGGTCCAGTTGCCGATTCAGGCTCCGGGTTTCAAGAACCTTGGAACGTGGACCGGCAGAGAGCTCTGGGAGCTCCTCTGTCCGCACGTGTCGCCAGAACTCGGCAACCATGGAATCGGGGGATCGGGTCGACATGAAATGTTTCGGGTGGCTGAAAGTGGATGGAGCCAACGGAAACGTCAATCATCGGGAACGAAAACAGGTTTCTAAATGGACTGTTGACATATCAACTGTGACCACCTCCAATCCAACAACATCCATGGTGACCGTGTCTCCCACTGAAAGTCCGCAGTACCGTGCGCTCTTGCAAGTGCTACGAACGGCGGAGAGCCTTTGGGCGGTCAGTCGACCGTTTTTTGAACGGTGGGAACTATCCGCCGCGCAGTTCAATCTCCTCAATCTGGTTGCCGATCATCCGGAAGGCCTTTCGCAGGTTGAATTGAGCCGGGAATTGCTGACCCATCGATCCAATGTGACCGGGTTGGTGGATCGCCTGGAAAAAAAGGACGTGGTCCGGCGGAAGGCGTCTGCCACCGATAGGCGCCTCTGGCGGGTGGTCACCACGCCTCTGGGACTGGCCTTGATCGATGAGATACGTCCCGAATATCACGCGGCGGTGCTGCGAGTGGTGGAGGGGATTTCCGAGGCAGAAGCGGAGTGCCTTTTCAAAACATTAAGTTTTATGGAAGCCAATGGTCAACGGCTGGCATCCCGGGAGGGGTCCCCATGAGCCGAAATCGCAATTATCCCATCCTGCTGGCGAGCCAGTTCATCAGCTCCTTTGGCGACAACGCCCTGCTGGGGGTGATTATCGGTCAACTCACCTACTTGCAGCAGCGGGGCGAAATCACCACCGACACGCTCCGGAGTCAGAATTCCCTGTATACCCTGATGATTTTCATCCCGCCGATCTTTCTGAGTTCGATCTGCGGTTACCTGAACGATCGGTATCCGAAGACGACCTGGCTGGCGCGGGGGAATCTGGTCAAACTCGTCGGAACCCTTTGTTGTCTCTCCAGCATCTGGTTGGGATTCTGGCTTCAGGGCCTGGGGTATTTCATTGTGGGCATCGGAGTCAGTATTTACGGTCCGGCCAAGTACGGCATTCTTCCCGAAATCCTTCCCCGGGAACGGTTGGTCAAAGCCAATGGAATGGTGGAGCTTTTGACACTGGTGGCGATTTTGACCGGAGGCATCGCCGGAGCCAGACTCTCCGATGTGTTCAGGAATCAGGTCCTGCATTCCTATCTGATCCTTCTGGCCATGTATGGTGCGTCGTGGGCTCTCAATTTTTCCATGGCTCCCACCCCGGCAAACATTCAAGTGAAATTCGGCCCCAGCACGGGCGAGTTTTTCCGCCACGCAGTGGCTTTGTTCACGCATCCCCGCCTTTCCCGGACTCTCATCGGTACGGCATTGTTTTGGGTATGCGGGGCGATGTTGAAAATCAACTTCCAGCCCTGGGGCCTGGAGGTTCTGCATTTTACGACCAACACTCAAATTGCCATCCTCGGCGTCTGGCTGAGCGTGGGATTGATGCTGGGAAGTTTGCTGGCCGGGGCCTGGTTCCCCATTGGTCAACTGAAATGGACCCGCCTGTTCATTGCCCTGCTGGCTGTGCCGGTGGGAATTTTGTCCCTGGTGAAGGTGGTGCCGATTTTACAAGGTCCGGTGCTGCATTGGGGTGAAATCCAGGTCGTGGTGCCGGTCACAGTGCTGCTGATGCTGGCTGGGGTGATCGCCGGGCTCTTCCTCATTCCGTTGAACGCCTCCCTTCAGGATGAATCGGATCACACCAAACTGGGAAAGACGATCGCGGTCCAGAACCTGAATGACAATCTGGGGATGCTGCTGGCCGGAGGCATGTGCTTCGCTGCGGCTCAATTCCATCTCAGCTCCTCGGACCTCTTTGTTGTCGTTGCCTCTTTGCTGGCGGGAGCGGCCCTCTTTTTCCGGATGCCCCCCCGGTAATGTATGTCCTCGGTAGCCTCCAGTGTCGGAACGCCGCCGGGCCTGCCGGAGGATCCGCCATCTATAGTTCTGGCAGGCAACGGATTTGGGAATTCGGCTCTCTTTTGGACCTTGATGGCCGCCGGGACCGTTGGCGCCTTCCATCTGGCCCGGTTGGGGGGGATCTGCACGTCGTTTCTGGCTCTTCATTTATCGGGCCTCTTGTTTCTCCGCACGCTACCGTCCGCTCGTTTGGCGTTCTACGTGACGCTTTTGGTCGGCGTCGGAATGTACGCCCCTCCACTAGCCTTTTTTTATGGGCTGTTCGGGCCGCCGGCCGTCCTGTTTTGGCTCTTGCTGGCGATTTGGCCGGCCGCCTTTGTCGTCCTCGTCCGTTCCATTGAGAAATCTGAAGGACGCACATATGCCCTGTTGATTTCGCCGTTGCTTTGGACCTGTCTCGAGTACATTCGATGTGAGGTCTGGTGGCTTCGTTTCTCGTGGTTGAGCGTCGGAAGTTTGCTGGAGGTTTTGGGACCCTTTGCCTGGCAAACGTTGGGAGTTTATGGCCTGGGTACACTCGCCATGGGTTTGGTGGCTCTGGAACAGGGACTTGGGGGTAGAGCCCGACCCTGGCAGCGATTGCTAATCCTGGTGACATCGGTGGTTCTGATCGCGCAGTTCTTTCGAGTTCCGACACCTCCGTCCATCGCGAAGCAATCACCCCTTCGGTTTGCCGCGGTCCAGTTGGAGTTTCCCGGGTTTCCAGAGCTGCTCGAAGCGCTCAATCGGGTCGCGGTGGAGAAGCCGGACGCCGAGTTGGTGCTGCTGCCGGAGTACGCCCTGGACGGACCCGTCCCCGAAGCCTTGCGAGAGTGGTGTCGCCGCCACCGAAAGTGGTTGGTGGTTGGAGGAAAAGAACCGATGGATTCCACCAACTACTTCAATACGGCGTACGTTCTTGGAACCAATGGAGCCACTGTATTCCAGCAGGCGAAATCGAGACCGATCCAGTTCTTTAAGGATGGTCAGCCGGCGAATTCCCAGCAGGTCTGGGATTCACCCTGGGGCAAGCTGGGGATTGCCATCTGTTATGATGCCAGTTACCGGCAGGTCATGGATGAACTCCTCCGTCAGGGCGCTGCGGCATTCGTTATTCTTTCGATGGATGTTGTGGATTGGGGCAAGACCGAGCATCTCCTGAACGCTCAACAGGCCCGTCTGCGCTGCCTCGAATCCGGCATACCGATGGTCCGTGTGGGGAGTTCAGGAATTTCTCAGTGGATATCGGCGACTGGAAAAGAATTGGCCACGGCGGAATTTCCAGGTCCCGGCGCGATTTTATCAGGTGCCCTGGAAATACCGGATTTGCCGGGCACGCGGCCCTGGGATTCCTGGTTCGCTCCCCTATGTGCCGAGGCTGGAAAGGCTGGACTATGCATTGGTGCCTTTCAGGTCTTTCTCTCTTTCTTTCGTCGAATCGAAAAATTCATCTTCCGGCACCATTTAAGGGCGAAGCCCCTCTTTTGATATGTTCTCCCTACTCCGATGGCTGTTGCGCCTCTGCTTCCAGTTCCGTGCCTACAACCTGGAGTCACTTCGGGCGCCGGGACCCATTCTGTTGATACCCAACCATGTGTCCTGGCTCGATTGG
>CAIPFS010000072.1 GCA_903864375.1 uncultured Verrucomicrobiota bacterium | reverse complement strand
CCCGGTGGAAGCAGCAACTTGCGACCGACGGACTGGGCCTCCGGGGATTCGGGAAAAACCTCGGGATTGAAGGTATAATTCGGCTCCTTCACAACACTGACCACGTGCAGGAGACCGACCGGGCGTTTTTCGGCAATCCGGCCGATGCTGCAGGGAAAGTGGGCCAGAAGGTTGCCTTGATCCCCAAAAGCCCGAATCCAGTGTCCCGTCAGGCTTAGCCGGACCAACGTTGCCCGCCGCGCCGGTGGATAATCGGAGATCGGGACCAGAGCGCCGTCACCTGAACGAATCCGGTTCCAGTCCACACCGGGATTCCATCGGGAGAGGGCCGCTGGTTGGGACCGGACGGCTTCCCCGAGAAGTTCAAGCCAGGTGCCAAATTCAAGCCGTTCAACGCCGGCCTTTCCCAACCAGGTTCCAGGCAGCGGGCGCAGTCGGGCCAGTTCCTCATGGGTGGCGACACGTCGGGTGAAGGGGGGGTGTCGAAGTTGAAGACTCTGTTGAGTGGGAAGATCCAGGCGTCCGGTTTGTTCCAGTCCATGGTCCGATTGGTACGCCTGGAGAGCGGTTGCTGTTTGAAACCCGCCAGTGCCATCGATTGAACCCACAGAAATGGCATGTCCGGACAGGGCGATTTGAGCCAGCAGGATGTTGGTCCCCGGGGGGATTTCGGTCAGCCACACCTCGGGAATGGGCGGGGGACCAGGGAGGCTGACCCGCGTTTCCGGCACGGACGATGGGGAGACAACGGGCGGGTTGGTTACGCCTGGAACAGCTTCGTTTCCTCGGGGCGGGTTCGGTATCCCGTCCGGGTGGGGTTCGGCCACCGTGAGTGGCACCCGGTTGCTGGAGGACGGCTCCGGCGAGCTTGGTCGACGCAGGATGGGTGACGGCGGGATGAACCCGGAAGGTCCCGGACCCCGATTGAGATTCTGATCCGGGGGTGTCCGGAGTGCCTCCTCCCTCCAACGCCAGAAAAACCATCCGAGAACAGCCATTGTCAGCAGGCACACCGCGATGCCGACCACCTTCCAGGCGTTCTTGCGGGATTTTCGGGCCATGGCGGTCAGACATCAATCACCGGCCCCGGGTCGGTGCCCGACGGAGACGGTGGGCGGCGGATGACAACGGCATCCCGGCCACCCAGGGCAAAGCCCAAAAGAAGGGACACGCACCCAATCACCAGGGCGCCCCGGATGGAACTGCCAAAACCGTGCACGTCAAAACCTGGCACCATCCCCCCAATGGACCAAAGCAGCAGGGAATTGATGACGAGGTACAGCAACGCGTACGCCAGCGCCGCCACGGGCACGGAGAGCAGACCGCCCAACGTGCGTTGCAGAAACGATTTCAGGAAAAGAAAGACGGTTCCTGCGACGGCCAGTACGAAGGGTAGGGACAGAACCAACAGGATGGGGCGTATAAATGCATTGAGGAATCCCAACAGAAGTGACGCCAGCGAAAGCGACACCAGCCCATCGAAGCGGATTCCATGGACGATCTCCGCCGCGGCAACAACGCCGATGGCGGCAATGACCCAACGCCTGACGAATGGGAGTCCCTGTCCCTGCATGGGGGCAGTATAACAGCCGTGGGAGGATTGTCAGAATTCCCGACGGGGAGAACGGATTTGAACCAACGAAACACGACCGGAGGTCTTCATTTGGGAAAGCTGGCCAGGGTCTTGTTGAGCCACTCGATCTGTGGAGGAAACAGCATCGTCCGGTCCAGTTTGTGTTCAATATTCCGGGCATCCTGATATTTCCCCAGGCCCGAAAGGTATTGGAATTTGGCGAAGAGCAGGGAGGACCGATCGTCGGCGTTGTACTGGTCCGGGTCGGCATCCTTGATGAACTTCTCTGCATCGGCTGGCCGACCGACCTGGCACAAGGCGACGGCGTGGTTGACGATCGCACTGAAGGAAGTGGGCAGGGCATTCATCACCTCGAGGGTGATGCGCACCGCCTCGGGCGCCTGTTCCCGCAGGATCAACAACGAAGCGGCATAGTTATTGGCGATAACCGGGTCTTCCGGTTTCAGACGATAGAGTCGTTCACAGGCGGAAAACAACAAATTGGCATCCCGGGCACT
>CAIPFS010000071.1 GCA_903864375.1 uncultured Verrucomicrobiota bacterium | reverse complement strand
CTCTGTACTTCAAGCTCATCGAACGCCGCAAGATCTGGCATGAGAAGATCACGACAGTGGCGGGAATCGGCTGTTCCAGCCGTTTCCCCTACTTTGTCCAGGCCCACGGAGCCCATTATATTCACGGACGGGCGTTGCCCTTTGCCACGGGTGTCTCCCTGAGCCGCCCTGACCTTCACGTCTTTGTCTTCGGTGGAGATGGCGATGCCTTTTCGATCGGCGGCAACCATTTCGTCCATGCCGCCCGGAAGAACGTCAAGCTGACCTATGTGGTCATGGACAACCAGGTGTACGGACTGACCAAGAAGCAGACGTCGCCGACGTCCCCCATCGGTTATAAGTCCAAGACCGATATCTGGGGCGCAGCCGACCGTCCGCTCAACCCCATGAAGCTCGCCATCACGGCGGGAGCCACGTTTGTGGCCCGGACGACCGCGACCAATCCGAATCACGTGTTGGAGATGATGGAAGCCGCCATGGATCATGACGGTTTCAGCTTTGTCGAATGCCTCAGCGAGTGCGTCGAATTCTACGAGGGCGCATTTGACGCCGCCAACCCCCGAAAGGGAGGCAAGTTCGAGCTCATCTCCAAGGATCACGATGTCACCGACGAGTTCGCAGCCTACAAGCTCGCGGATGCTGCGTGGCCGGGCCAGTTCGGTATTTTCTACAAGGCCGCCAGGCCGACCAAGAATCAGAATGAGGCCAAGATCATCTCCGATCACCGTGCCAAGGTGACCGGTCAGGCCGACTGGCAGATTCTGCAAAAGAGCTTCGACCGGATGAAGTAGTGGCCGGCGATCGGTTTGCTTTCAAACCTCGGACGGTTCAATAACGGACGAGGGAATGGACCCGGGGACCCACGATGCGTTGGCGTCCCTGGAGGGCTTCCAGTTCAATCAGAAAGCCGGCGCCGACAATATTTGCCTTCAGCCGATTCAGCAGATCGATGGCTGCTGCGGCAGTACCGCCGGTGGCCAGAAGGTCATCGAGTAACAGGACCCGCTCACCTGCATGGACGGCGTCCGTATGGATGGCGACGGTCGCTGAACCATATTCCAGGTCATAGCTTTGCTCATGGGTTTCCCAGGGCAGCTTGCCTTTCTTTCGCACGGGAACGAACCCGGCACCCAGTTTTACGGCAGCAGCGGCGGCAAAGATAAAGCCGCGGGCGTCAATGCCGATGATCTTGTCGACGGAACCAACCGGGAACCCGGCCACGAGCAAATCGATGGCACCGCGGAACAGTCGGGGATCCGCGAGAACGGGGGTGATATCCTTGAACTGAATTCCGGGTTGAGGGAAATCCGGGACATTGCGAATGGCGGCTTCCAAATCGGCGGCAGTAACGGTGGACATGCACCCGCTTTGTGCCGACTGGGCGGTCGTGGGTCAAGTCCGCGACGACGGGAAAAAATGGTCAAACTCGGGACGGGCCCGGAGTTGTTCCGGACTCCAGCCGGTCTGGCGAAGGCTCCGAAGGCTCATGGCATCGGCTCGCTTGGCCAGACGGACCCCGTCGGCATCGCACCAGAGGGGACAATGGAAGTAGGCCGGAGGAGTCCATCCCAGGGCACGTGCCAGCAGTCGCTGGCGGGCGGTTGAAATCAACAGGTCGGCTCCCCGCACGACTTCGGTCATTGCCATGGCGGTATCATCCACGATGCAGGCCAATTGATAGCTGGGGACGCCATCCTGCCGCCAGACGATGAAGTCGCCAAAATCGCGTCCGGCGACCAATGACACCGTTCCCAAGGCACCGTCGTCGAATGAACAATCCTCTCCATCCGGCACCCGGAATCTCCAATTCGACCCGGAGGGTTCGGGCTGGTTCCCATCGATTCTTTGGGGGCGGCAGGTCCCTGGATAGATCGGCTCGTCATCGGACGCATGAGGGGCGCTGACCGCCGCCTGAATATCGCGGCGGGTGCAGCGGCAGGGATAAACCCAACCTCCTTCGCGCAGTTGGGAAAAGGCCGCAGCATAGAGGGAACGGCGCTGACTCTGGCGGTACGGACCGAAGGGTCCACCCACATCGGGCCCTTCGCTCCAGTCCAGTCCGAACCAGCGCAAATCATCGATCTGGGCCTGGGCAAACGCTGGGCGGGCACGCTGGACGTCGAGATCGTCATCCCGGAGCACCAAAGTGCCGTTCGCTTGACGTACCCGTTCTGCTGCCCACCAAAACGTCCGGGCATGTCCCAGGTGAAGATACCCGGTGGGCGATGGAGCCAGTCTTCCCCGGTAACTGGTTCCCACGGAGTCCATCAAACGGTGTGAATCGGCTCGTTTCCGGCCAGCCAAGGACGGAAGGCGGGAAGGGGACGCCCCAGACATCCGGAGAGTTGTTCACAATTCAAGGAAACGTCGGGCGCACGAGGTGGACCCACATGTTCGCCGAGGGTTACCGGGATAATCCGGGGGTTTAAGGCAGGGTAATGTCGGGCGATTTCGGTGGCGATTTGCCACCGCGAGAGGCGCTCGGCCCCGGCCAGATGAATCACGCCCGATTGACCGGAACGGATCAAATCCCACGTCCAGCGGGCGGTCTCGCTGGCCGCGATGGGGCAACGGTACTCGTCCACGAAGGCCTGCACCGGACGCCCGGATTTCCACGTGTTGACCATTTCCTCATTGAACGCTCGGTCGCCTGTCAGTGAGTGCCCGTAATTGAGAGAGGTCCGGATGACCAGTGCATTGGGACGGGAAAGGACGGTCTGTTCGGTTTTCCACTTGGTTTGCCCGTAGACATTGACGGGGTGGGGTGGGTCGGTTTCGACGTAGCCCCCGTGAAGCCCATCGAATACCAGGTCCGAAGAAAAGAAAACGAATCGACCCGCTGATAGTCGCTCGAGCAACCCCAGGGGAACCTCCACATTCTGGCGAAAGGCCTGTGCCGGATCCGCCTGACAGGCCCCGGTCCGACTGAGCGCGGCACAATGAACAATCAATCCGGGACGCTCCTGCTCAAACAATTCATCAACGGCCCGGGGATTTGCCAAATCGACGTCTGCCCGGGTCAGGCCACGCACGCGCCATCCGGGTGCGGCACCCGCCCGGGCGGCACGCACCAACTCCCATCCAATCAATCCCGACGCACCGGTGACCCAGGCGAGGGGAAGATCGCGGGAGGGGGAGGCCGACATGGCAGTGGGTGGGGTGGATTCAGGGTTTCGACGGCGGTCCGGAACTCGCCCGGATGACCAATTCGGCCGAAAGACGTCGGGATTCAGCTGCCTCTCCGCGCAGGAGACGGGCCATCAGATCCATGGCGATGGCACCCAGGCGCAGTTTGGGCTGGCGGACGGTGGTCAACGGCACCCGGAAATACTCGCTGACGAGGATGTTCCCGAATCCGACCACGCTCAGATCCTCGGGAATTCGCAGCCCCTGATTGAGTAGGGCATCGGCAGCACCGATGGCGACCAGATCGTGAGCACATTGGAGGGCGGTGGCCCCGGAACGATCCTGGGCAAACTTGAGGGCGGCCGCGACCCCTTCCTCCAGGGTGGCACCGGCATGGTACACCCAGGCATCCCCATCCGTCAGACCTGCCTCGCGACATGCACGGCGATAGCCTTCCAGGCGTTCCTGGGCCCAGGGGGCCACGAGGGGGCCGGCGAAAAAGGCAATGCGCCGATGACCCAGTTCGATGAGATGCCGGGTGGCTGCCTGACTGGCCGCAATATCGTCGGTCTCAACTGCGGCAAATTCGTGGCAGAAGGGAGCCCGATGTCCCAGAAGCACGGTCGGAATCTTCCGGTCGATCAGCTCCTGATAGACCGGGGCCGTTGTTTCGTAGCGATAAACCGGGCTGATGAAAATTCCGTCGACACGACGTTGCATCAAGCGGCGAAGGACTTCCTCCTCACGATCCGGACGGTTCAGGGAATGCATCAAAAGGAGATGGTATCCCAGTTCAAACGCCCGCTCTTCCAGTGAGTAAATGATTCGGGCGTTGACCGGATTGGTGGTGGTGGAAATGACCAGCCCCAGCATTTGGGTTTTCCGGCTTCGAAATCCCTGGGCGCTGATATCGGGAACGTAGCCCATCCGCTGGGCCAACTCCCGAATTCGAACCTTGGTCGCCGCGGCCAGGTCGGGTTGGTCGCGAAGGGCCTTGCTGACGGTCATCGTGGAGACCCCTGCCGCCGCTGCGATGTCTTTAAGTCGAACCATGGTTGGGAAAAACTGCGCTTAGACGTTGGAACCACTCCAGCCAAACTTTTCCCGAAGTGTTCCAAAGAAATTGGTCCCTTCCAGCCGGAGAAGGCGGACGGTCCGGGAGCTTCGGCGGATGGTTACGATATCGCCTTCGGAAAGCTCGGTCTGTTGCTGACCGTCTGCCGCAAACGTGGCGATCAAGCGGCTGCTGACGAGCTTGACCTTGAGAACGGCGTTCAGGTTGACCACCAGGGGACGGATGCTGAGAGTGTGCGGACAAATGGGGGTCAGTATCAGGACTTCGGCGTCCGGACTGACAATGGCACCTCCGGCCGCCAGGGAGTAGGCGGTGGATCCGGTCGGCGAGCTCGCAATCAATCCGTCGCATCGGTAGCGGGTCAGGAGCTCGTCGTTGACGCTCACCTCCAGTTCAATCAGGCGGGAGGTCAGGCCCCGCCCGATGACAAAATCGTTCAACGCGGACTGAAGAGTGCGGCTGCTGCCACATTCCAGCTGGGCTTCAATCAAGGCACGCTCGTCCACTGTGAACGAACCATGACTGATCTTTTTGAGGGCCTCCCCCAGTCGGTCCGAGGCGACGGCGGTGAGAAATCCAAGATTTCCAGCGTTGACCCCGAGGATCAAGACGGGCAGACCGGCCACCTCGCGGGCGACCCGCAGCATGGTTCCGTCGCCACCAAAAACCAGCAGGAGATCAGAATCCCGGGCCAGGTGCGCGATGCTTTCCGCCACCGGAACGGACGCCTCAACAAAGGCTGCCGTCACGGGGTCGCAGGACACGCGATGGTGGAGCGACTCCAGCAATCCAATCGCCCGCCGCACCGTTCGGGCGGCTGCGGGACGGTCCGCATTGGCGACGAGGCCGATATGGCGGATGGAATGGGCTAGTTTCTTCACAACGAGTCAGGTCCACCCGACTGCGGTCCCGCGGACGGCATGGCTTCCAGCCAGACGAGAAATTCGCGATTTCCAGCCGGGCCCGGCAGGGGGGATTCGGTGACGCCCCGCCACCGTACCCCAGATGATTCCCGTCCGACAAATGCTTCCAACTCGGAAATCACCCGGGAATGGATAGCCGGGTCGGTGATCACTCCCTCCCCACGATCCACCTCCTCCCGACCGGCCTCAAATTGTGGTTTGATCAGCGCCACCACCGAGCCACCGGACGCCAGCAACCCCCAGGCGGCGGGAAGGATCAACCGGAGAGAGATGAAGGAGCAGTCAACGCAGATGAAATCGAAGGGAACGATCCCCGGACCAAACGATGCCGGGGTCAGGTGACGTGCATTGGTTCGCTCCATCACCACCACCCGGGGATCCGTCCGGAGGCGCCAGACCAGCTGACCCTGCCCGACATCCACCGCCCAGACGCGGGCAGCGCCGCGTTGAAGCAGGCAATCGGTGAAGCCCCCCGTACTGGCCCCGAGGTCGAGCGCCCGGCGTCCGGTCACATCGATGCCGAAGACGTTCAAGGCGTGGTCCAGCTTGCCTCCGCCGCGGCTGGCAAATCGTTCGCCATGAACCACCTCCAAAACCGAGTCCGGCGGGACGGATTCACCTGCCTTCCGTCCGACCTGACCATTGATCCGCACCTGGCCGGCCATGATCAACCGTTGAGCCCGGGTGCGGGAGTCGCACAGGCCGCGATCGACCAACGCCTGATCCAATCGATTCTTCACGGTTTCGACGAAGGTTCATCGGTGGCGTCTTCGGTTCCAAGTGGAATCGGGTCATGGAATTGAATCCAGGAAGTGGGAAGGGGGCTCGAACAGGAATTGCCTCACCCGGCTTCTTGGTGTTTCCTAAAAACCGGATGGATGCCCGCGAAGCCTATATCGCCCTGAACCTGATCGAAAATGTCGGTCCGGCGAGGCTGCGCCATCTTGAAGACGCGTTCGGCGATCCTGTCTCGATCCTTCAGGCCAGCCGCAGCCGGCTGTTGCAGGTGGAAGGCATTGGTGAAGAGACGGCCACATCGATCGCGGAATGGCAGTCCGGCGTGGACCTCGATGGCGAACTTCAGCGGACGGAGGAATTTGGCTGCCGGATTGTCACCCGCCTGGACCCGGAATATCCCTCCTCCTTGAAGGAGATCTACGATCCGCCCATCGTTCTTTACGTGAAAGGGACTCTGCTGCCTCAGGACAACCGGGGGGTGGCCGTGGTCGGTTCCCGGCAAACGACCTCCTACGGAATGGAAGTGGCCCGCAAGCTTAGCTACCAGCTCGCCTATGCCGGAGTCACGGTGGTTAGTGGTGGGGCACGAGGCATCGATACCGGTGCCCACCTGGGGGCGCTGGCCGCAAAAGGCCGGACCATCGCAGTGCTGGGGACGGGCATCAATCTGGTGTATCCCGCCGAGAATTCAGAATTGTTCCGACGAATCCCGGAGGCTGGTGCCCTGGTGACTCAATTTCCCTTCAATCGACCGGCAGACAAGCAAAGCTTTCCGATTCGCAACCGGATCGTGGCCGGGATGACGCTGGGGACCTTGGTGGTGGAGGCCAACCTGACCAGCGGCGCCTTGATTACCGCCAATTTCGCGACCGATTATGGACGTCAGGTGTTTGCCGTTCCCGGTCGCATCGACTCCCCCCGCAGTCGGGGCTGCCACGAACTGATCAAGAAAGGCGCGAAATTATGCGAAGGGGTGGAGGATATCCTTTCGGAGTTCGAATACCTCTTTCCCTCGATGCCATCCGCCTCGGCTCCATCCGGTGCTGGAGCTCCCTTGAACGATAACGAACAGAGCGTATGGGAGGCGTTGGCCGGTGGTGAGGAACAGAGCACCGATCAGGTCATCCATGCCACCGGTCTGGCCCCGGGGGTGGTCTCGGTCGCCCTGCTCAGTCTGGAACTGAAGCGCCGGGTGCAACAACTTCCCGGTAAACTCTTTGTGCGGAGGGAAATCGTTCAGTAGCCTTGCATCATGTACTCGCTTCGGTTCTCCAAAGCCTGGGTGACAACTCTGGCGATCGTTCTGGCTCTGGCGGGCGTTTCCGCCCGGGGTGCCGACATTCCGGCCACCTATGCCCTCCCGTCGTCCGCCGCCCTTCTCTCACAGCCCGGATTTACCTGGCGAATCTCCCAGGTCAATGCCCCCAGCCCCGATCAGCTGGCGTGGAGCGAAGCGCAATTGGCGGGATTCCATGGAACGAACCAGGCGGATATCAACGCCCAGGGTGCCGCGGACGGACCCGGACGCCACCTCGTTCCGGCGACCGCCCCCATTGAGTTCGCGATTTCATCGGTCATCAATCTGAGCACCACCGCCGGGGCAAGTCTGGGCCAGTTTGCGCCGGATCTGCAAATGCCCGGCCTGCCTTCGGTGACCCAGCGCAATGACAACATCGCTGCGGTGGTTTTGACCTACCTGGAACTTCCCGAGGGCACCACCACCCTGGGGGTCAACTGTCAGGGTGGCTTCCGACTCAATGTCGGTGGGGTGGTTCCGCAGGATGCCTTCGGCGCGACGGCAGTGCCGGTCGGGGAATTCAATGGCACCCGGAGCGCCGCAGATACCCTTTGCCCGGTCACCGTGTCCAAGGCGGGCCTGTATGCGGTCCGATTGTTGTTTCAACAGGGTACAGGCGATGCCCAGGTGGAATTTTATTCCCAGGTTGTTTCAGGTGGCACCACCAATGCCGTGCTCATCAATGATGTTGCCAACGGGGGGCTGCGCGCCTTCCGGTCGGTCTTGACCCAGGCGACCGCCCCTTACGTCCTTTCTCTCGTTCCACTTCCCGACGAAACCGGCGTTTCTCCGCTTCCCACGATCACGGCCACGCTCGTCGATGGACCGACACCCATCGACGCTTCCAAGGTTTCAATGAGCCTGGACGGTCTGGCGGTGACACCGACCATCACGCGGTCCGGCCGATTCTCCACGGTGGCCTATCCCGTTCCGAGTCTTCTGGTGGCGGATTCCGTCCACTCCGCCTCCATCACCTTTTTCAACGGAACCGGGTTGGTCACGATCCCCTGGTCGTTTACCGCCACCGGAGCGGTCCAACTGGCTCCTGAGGCTGCGGTCACCCCCGACCCCGCTCAACCCGGATTCCTCTTCAACGTGTTTGCCAACGGCACCACTCCCACCAGCGACACGGACTCCACCGAGAATGTCGAGTGGGCGTTGAACGGGCGACTGACCGATGACGGTGGAAATCCATTTCCGAACAACGCGGATGTTTCGGCAATCGGAGCCGCCGCCGGTCCGGCACCCGATCTTTCGGTGTCCAATGCCCCGGCTACCTTTGTCATTCACCAGGTCATCAACCTGGGAACGGGAGGCCTGGGTGATTTCCCGGCCGACCAAACCATTCCGGGGCTTCCCGCCACCGACGGAAGCACGGACGGGGTTGAGGCCGAGGTCTTCACCTATATTCAACTCCCGGTCGGGCTGACCACCCTCGCGATAGGTACACCGGATGTTTTTCATGTCCATGTCGGATCCCGTGATTATACCCGGGCCGTGCAGGCGGGACGCAATCAGCGGACCGGCGGGGTCACTTATCCGGTCTACCTTTATGCGTCTCAAGCGGGTGTTTATCCGCTTCGGGTGACCTGGATTCACGCCACGGGCGATGCCGGATTGGAGATCTATTCGGTGTCGACGAACGGCTCCAAGGTTCTGGTCAACGATATTGCCAAATGGCGGGTTGCCCGCCTATCGGGCTTTGTCGGCGTCTTCGGTGCCGTACGTGAAATATGTCAGTCCACGACCGGTCCTTCGACAGATGAATCTTCCGGCTGCCGACCTGACCGTGCGTCTTTCGGATGGGGATATCCCCATTGACGACTCCTCCGTGGCCCTGACGGTCGATGGATTCGCCGTTCCCTGGGTCACCAACCGTGTCGGTGGGATCCTGGAAGTCACGTGGCATCCGACCAACCTCTTCACGCCGTCGGAGGTTCACCATGCCGCTCTAACCTATTCCCCGGTGAACGGTTCCCCAGTGACCCACCGCTGGGACTTCATGAACCTCAAGGCGTTGTTCCTTCCGGTGACGATCTCGGTCCTGGCCGACGATTTCGAGGGGTATCCGTCAGGTGCCACGTTCCTTCCGTCGGTTTTTCCTCCCAACATGCCGACCAACCTCCCTCCCACCGGGAACCCGCAACCCGGTGTTCCGGGCATCACCTGGTGGACGACTGATTTCACCGCGGTGGAAGATCAGGCGGTCCATGCAGCCGGCGATTTGACCGACCCGCAGTCGAATTATTATCTCGGATGGGTGGTGGTGCCGCTGACGGCATTTTCGGCAGTTGAACCCGATGCTGCACAGGTGCTTTCCGGCCAAACCGTCAACGACGCCCCGGTGGGAAGCATCGCGTCGGGCAATGTGTTCCTGGCAGAGTCGAATCACCGGCTGAGCGGGGCGCCGGGCGACAACACCGGCCAGGTCCAGTTTGCGATCAGCAAAGACTTTGATCTTTCAGGCATCGCCAATCCTGTCCTGTCCTGGGCTTCCATTTATAAGCAGAGCCAGAACAGTCTGGGGGCCATTGAATACTCCATCGACCAGGGAACGACCTGGCTGCCTGTGATCTACTATCTGGACGGTGGCAGGGTCGGAGGAGCCCTATCGGATATTGCGCTCCGGTTCGACGGAACCCTCGATGCGGTGGTGACCTTTGATCAGCGCCACTCCGACGTGCCGCAATGGCGGGATGCCCTGGGTGTGTTGCGCGGTCAAAACTACGGCGACGGCATAGGGGCCGCCATCAGTCAGGATTTGGCACCCTATCTGGCACCCCGCATTGCCGATGAAGGTTCCAATGGAAAGCGAATCGAGGTGGTCCGACTACCCCTGGCCGCCCATCAACCCCGTGTCCGGCTGAGGATGGCGCAGTTGGGTTCCGGGAGCTGGTATTTCGGGATCGACAACCTCGGGTTTTTTGATGTGCCTCCGTATGGGCCGGCGTTGCCAATCATCACGGGCATCACCTGGAGTGACGGCAACGTCACCGTCACCTGGGCCAATGGCGGCACCCTCGAGACCAGTCCTGCTGTGTCCGGTTCACCCTGGGTTTCAACCGGCAACACCACCGGGACCTACACGTCCCCGGCTGCGGGCACTCAATTCTTTCGGGTACGGTATTAGTCCGCCGGGGCGGGATGCAAACAACGCTCCCTCTCCGATGATCACGCTCGCGCACGGTGCCCTCGATGTCGGCCATGACCGGCCTTTGTGCGGAGAGACAAGGAGCCTCGGATGCGGGGCGTTCCTCCCGGAAGGGAGGCTACTTCGTCAACAGCCCCTGGCTTTTCATCCACCCCTCCACCAGGGTCGGCCAATGGGTCACCGGCTGTTCGGTTGGACGCAAGCCGTAGCCGTGGCCCCCGGTCGCATAGACATGTGCTTCGGCAGGAACTTTGGCCTGTTTCAACGCCCGGGTGTAGGACAGCACGTTCTCAACCCGGACGGGATCATCCTCCGTCATGACCAAAAAAGTGGGAGGTGTCTCCTGACTGATGGTCAGCTCCGGGGAGATGGTCGTGTCCGCTTTTTCCGGAGTCAGATAGGCGGGATAAATCAAGATGCTGAAGTCAGGGCGGCAGCTCAGTTTGTCGGCCGCATCAACCTCGGGATAAGTGCTCTGTCCAAAGCGGGTGCTGGTGGTCGCCGCCAGATGTCCACCGGCTGAAAACCCCAGCACCCCAATCCGTTTGGGGTCGAGGTGCCATTCCTGGGCGTGGGATCGGACCAGACGGATGGCCCGTTGGGCGTCCTCCAGAGGGGCGGCGTGCTTTTCCCGGTCAGGGCGGGCGGGAACCCGGTACTTGAGCAGCACCCCGGTCACACCAATGGAGTTGAGCCATTCGCACACCTCGGTTCCTTCCAGATCCAGCGCCAGAATATGGTAGCCGCCTCCGGGGCAGACCACGACCGAAGCACCCGTCGCCTTGTCGGCGGGGGCCGGAAAGACGGTGATGGTGGGATCGCTGACGTTGCCCAATCGGATCACCGAACGGCCCGCCACTTTGCCATCCGAGGTCTTGGAAGTATCCTGCTCGGCGGGAAGTGTCTGGGTGTCCCCCGGTGCTTTACCCGGCCACAAGCGAATGGGCGCACCGGCATCCCCTTGGGCGGGTATGGCAGCCGCCAGCAACGAGGTGATCAAGAGTGGCAGACAGGGGAGGGTTTTCATTGGGGAAAAGGCAGGCCGTCGGGAAACTGAAAGGGGGGGTGCGCTCCGCGCTACTTCCGTTTGCCGCTCCAGGTGGTGACGATTTCCTGGCCATCGACGGTGGTCTTGACGGATCCTTTGAGCTCACCCTTCTCGATGGTGCCCGACATCTTGTAGACCATGAACTCCCCGTTGGGGCGGTCGCGCTTGACCGTCCAACTGAAGGCATTTCCCTCCAGTTTGCCCTCTTCAATCTCCAGCCAGCGGTCCTGGCCACGGGCAAATTTGCCGGTGATTTTCGTTCCTTCCTGTTTGAGAACGATG
>CAIPFS010000070.1 GCA_903864375.1 uncultured Verrucomicrobiota bacterium | reverse complement strand
GTAGCTCAACGGATAGAGCATCTGACTACGGATCAGAAGGTTGGGGGTTCGAATCCCTTCGGGCGCACACCTGCGGAGTCATCTACCCGACTAGTTCCGCGTTCAGTAGTCTCCCAGAAGTGAATCCAACGTTTCAGGAACACCTCGACGCGGCGCCGTTGACCCGGTACCAGTGGCGCCTGTGGTTCCTGGCGGCGGTGGGCCCACTCCTGGACGGCTTTGACTTCTTCATCGTCGGCGTCACGCTTCCGTTAATCGTTCATCAATTTGATCTGGATCCGTTGGGTAAGGGTCTGGTGGCGGTGGCTGCGCTTGCCGGAGCGCTGGTTGGTTCGTTAACCCTCGGCCGGTTGGCGGACGACTACGGGCGACGTCGGCTGCTGCTGTTCAACTGCGTGCTATTCGTGGTGTTCGCAGCGGCCAGTGCACTGGCATGGAACCCGATTTCGTTAATCGTCTTCAGGTTCCTTCTCGGAGTCGGAATTGGGGCGGACTACCCGGTGGGCGCGACCTATATCGCTGAGATCGTTCCCGCCCGAGTTCGCGCCCGCTTCCTCGTCGGCGCGATGGTGTTTTTAACTCTAGGATCGATCCTCGGTGTATTCGTCGGCATGTTGATTTTGCGGTCTGATCCAACACCCGCGACATGGCGGTGGATATTGGCCTCCGGGGTGATCCCGGCGGCCATGTTGCTCGTTGCCCGTCTGCGGTTGCCGGAGAGCCCGATGTGGCTGATCACCCAAGGGCGCTTCGAGCAGGCATCCCGGGTCACCACGCGATTGACCGGTACGCCGATTCAACTCGATGAATCCAGCGCGAATGAGCCGGAGCCGCGGGTGCCTTACTCGTACCTGTTCGCTCCGCGCTATCTGCGCCGGACCGTGTTCACCGCCGTTCCCTGGGCGCTTATGGACATCGTCTACTACGGGGTTGGACTCTTCACCCCGACTATTCTCGCCGCTATCGCCACTGGTCACCATCACAACTACATCGCTGCTGATATCGATGCCAGCATGAAAACGTTGTTGGTTCAAGTGCCCCTGCTCATGGGGAGTGGACTTGCTCTTCTGCTGATAGTCCGGGTGACTCGGGTGAGGTTGCAATTCACCGGGTTTCTGGCCATGTCGGTGGGGCTCGTCGTTGCCGCCGCTTCTACATTTGCGCCCAGTGGGAGCATGATCAGCCTGGCAGTCCTTTTGGCTGGCTTCGCGATCTTCAACCTCGCGACAACAACCGGCCCCGGTTCGACGACCTATTTATTGTCGGGAGAATCGTTTCCCACCGAAATGCGCGGCACCGGAGCCGGATTCGCCGCTGGCGCCGGCAAGGCCGGAGCCCTGGCCGGGACACTGTTCCTGCCGGTGATCATCGCGCACCTCGGGATGACCGCCGTATTCGCCATACTGGCGATACTCTGTGCTTTTGGCGCACTGATCACCAAAACTTTCGCGGTCGACACCGGCGCCGACCTTGCCTAGGACAACCAACCGCACGACTACTACTTCAGGACATTGACGGCCCGGGCTATGACAAGGGCGAGGGTTGTATATGCAATGGCGGACTGCAGTGCCATCATCCCTTTGGCTCGGCGGGTAAGCGGCATCGTGTCGGTGGGAGAAAATGCCACTACGTTCGTGAAACTGACGTATAGATAGTCAAGGAACTGAGGCTCCCAACCGGCGGGGGCCAACTCTGGGTGGTCAATCTGAGGGAACATGAAGTCGGGATAGCGGGATTCGAGTTCATGCGAGTCGATACCTGCGCGCCCAAAGGGACCGCCGAGGTCCATTTCCCAGTACCAGATCCCGAATACGATGATGTTGGTCAAGAAGATGGCGGCACCACTTCCCAGCAATACGGCCGCGTTGTCACTGAAATGCAGGTTCAAAATGTGATAGTTCAACGCCACCGCCGAGGCCCCGTTATCTACAGTGATGGCGAGCAGCAGTATCTTTGAGGCGGCCTTGCTGAATCGGGTGGATCGTGTCAGGCGAAGTGGGTTGATGATCGTCACCAACACCAGAAGCAGGGCTTCGAGTAGCAGCAGCGCGAATCTCGGCGCCAGTGGGGTGTATTGCCGAGGGATCACCCACTGCAGGATCATGGCCGCGACCAATGCGATGAACACCGGCCAACGGCTTTCCACAACCGTTGATGTCGCCCGTTCATTGAGCCGCCGTGGCGCCTCCGACCAACGCTCCCCGCTCATCCGAGGATCTTCGGAGGTGTTGTCCATGCCCGTGTCTATATCATGCCGTTCACTGGGCCGGCGACCCTTTGACGAACTACAGTTTGCGAGGGCTCTGCCATGAGAAGTGGTAGGAATCTAGAAATTCTTGGTAACGCCGTACCACGACAAAACCACCGCTCCGTCCTTGTTCACCTTTGTCAGTTTCGCGTAGGAGCGGATGAACGACTGCCCGACGCAGGTGTCGACTCCAATCTGGACATTGTCGACCTTCACCCACGGGTCTGTGCTTGTGTAGTCCTGCTTGTACACCGAAACGGCCGTGACGGTACCGGGAGCTAGGTCGACTGAGACGCTACCGGCGGCATAGCCCCCGATGACGAATGGAATCAACGCCTGTGGGATAAAACCTGGGGCAGCTCCGACGGAACCATTGAGTCCGACTTGATTGGCTAAAACACCGCAACCGATTTGATATCCGACCTCGAGTACGCCCTTGGGTGTTTCTCCGGCACCTTTGAGCGATGCGGTGAACGTGCCCCCTACTACATAGGCTCGACTCGATAGCGCGGTGGTCAAGGGCGCGATCGGCAACTGGGTCTCGTCTTTAGCCGAGACCGTCAGCGTCCAACCGTCGGGTGTTTTGGTGGTCGCCGGCGGGGCCGAGGCGACGACGCCGTTATCGACCGGTGGTCCCGGGTCCGCCTCCGCGGTTAAAGTCGCCGGTCCAACCGTGGGAGGTGCGTTCGAGGTTGTCGGTGCGGCTACGGTGCTGTCATCGACCACCTGTTGTTCCGTGCTCGCAACGGGAATCAGTTCGTGATCGATGTCAAAGTTAGAGTCAGGATCAGCCGACGCCGGCACCGCACTCGACACCACCACGCCGACCATCACGATCAAAGCCAGCCCACGCGCGACCACCTTTGCCAACATTGACGCCTCTCTGACCTGTTCCCAATTGTCCGGACACAACTCCCCACGCACCCACCAAACTTCACTAATCCCGACTGGTGCGTGCCGTTGGCCAACCTACATTGAACGCGGCCAGCAGGCGATACGAATCCGGCAACGGTCATCGCCTTGATTTAATACGAAACGATTCGGGAAGAACCACGTCAATCGGCAATCGCAAGAAGGACCGTACCGCGGATCTT
>CAIPFS010000069.1 GCA_903864375.1 uncultured Verrucomicrobiota bacterium | reverse complement strand
CGGGTGCCCCAAATCCATGGCGAGATGGAAATGGAATCAGGAGCGTGAGATTCCACTACCCAACCCGGAACTTTTGGCCGACAACGATGGGGTCCGGTATCCAACCGGAGTCCAACCAGGAACACTATGGGTATCTTTGATTACATTAAGTCACAGCTGATCGAAATCATCCAGTGGGAGGATGATTCGCGCGACACCTTGAGCTGGCGATTCCCCGACGTTGAAAAGGAAATCAAGCGGGGGGCGCAACTGATTGTCCGCGAATCCCAGGTGGCGCAATTCGTTTATCTGGGTCAGTTCGGCGATACCTTTGGCCCGGGCAAACACACCCTGGTGACCGACAACATCCCGGTCCTTTCCCAACTCCAAGGTTGGAAATACGGTTTTGAGTCACCGTTCAAGGCTGACGTTTACTACGTCACCACCCGGCTTTTCACTGGAAACAAGTGGGGAACGTCGAACCCCATTCTGATGCGGGATGCCGACTTCGGCATGGTCCGGGTTCGGGCCTTTGGGACTTACGATTTCAGAGTGGTCGACCCCAAGACCTTCCTCAAGGAGGTTGCCGGGACCGACGCCCATTTCCGTCTGGAGGAATTCCAGGACACCATGCGGTCGCGCCTGGTCAGCGTCTTCACCGAGGCGGTGGCGACGTCCAAGCTTCCCGTATTGGAAATCGCCACGCGTTACAGCGAGCTGGGATCAGCCCTGCTGCCGGTCCTGAATCCCATCCTTCAAAGCAAGTACGGCCTGGAGCTGGGCAGTTTCATCGTTGAAAACGTTAGTGTTCCGGCCGAAGTCGAGCAGGCCATCGACAAGCGCTCGAGCATGGGAGCGGTGGGAAACCTCAATGATTACGTCAAATTTCAGCTGGCCGAAGGCTTGGGCAAAGGCCAGGGAGGGGTGGGTGGAACCGCCGCCGAACTGGCCGTCGGCTTCGGCATTGCCCAGCAGATGATGGCTCAACCCGGCGGTATCGCGGGGGGCGGTTCCCCTGCGGCTGTGACCGCCGCGGTCCCGGCACCTCCGGCTCCGCCGGTCGCGGCGTCGGCGGAACTGCTGACCCCGCAGGATGTGGCCCGCCAGTTGGGGGTGGAGGAGCAGGATGTTCTGGCGATTCTGACCGACGGATCCTTGAAGGGGAAAAAGATCGGCAGCCAATGGCGGATCACCCGGACGGCTCTTGAAGAGTTTTTGAAAAACTAGACTCCGTCGTCGGCACCTTTCTTCCCACCCTGCCCCTCCTTCGACATGGCCGAAGCCGTTGCCCAATCCAAATTCAGTTGTCCGGCCTGCGGTGCCGAGGCCACGTGGAATCCCACCCGCCAGGCGTTGATTTGTGGGTTTTGTGGAACGGAGTCTCCGGCAAAACTGGAGACCCGGCCCGAGGGCGGGGAGGCCATTGTTGAGCACGATCTGGTGGAGGCCCTCCGGCAGATTCCAGATGCTTCACGGGGATGGAAAACCGAGCGGGTGCAGGTCCGCTGCCAGAGTTGTCAGGCCATTTCCGTTTTTGATCCCGCCCGGGTTGGCCAGAACTGCGACTTTTGCGGATCGTCCGCCCTGGTTCCTTATGAGGAGGTCAAGGAGTCCCTCCGCCCCGAGAGTCTCCTCATGTTCAAGTTGGGCGAAGCCCAGGTCCGGGACACCATTCGTGCCTGGTATTCCGGTCGATTTTGGGCACCCCGGGCGCTCAAAAGCGGAGCCCTGACGGATCGGGTCCGGGGCATTTATCTCCCCTACTGGACCTTTGATGCCCAGGTTCATGCGGATTGGACCGCAGAGAGCGGTTACCACTATTACGTCACCGAGGAATACACCGACGGAAATGGAAACCGCCAAACCCGCCAGGTGCAGATGACCCGTTGGGTTCCCAGTTCGGGAAGCCTCGACCACTTCTTCGACGACGAGTTGGTGTGTGCCTCCAAGGGCGTGGACCGCGACCTGCTGGGAGAGGTTGAGGATTTCCCCACCAAGGAACTGGTCCCTTATCAGGCAGGATTCCTCGCGGGATGGGTGGTTGAACGGTACCAACTGGACCTACTGGCGGCGGCACAGGCGAGTCGGCAAACGATGGCGGCCAAGACAGAGCAGATGTGCGCCCGGGACGTCCCGGGTGACACCCACCGTTCCCTGGACGTCGACATCGAATGGTCAGGGCAGACGTTCAAGCACATTTTAGTGCCGGTCTGGCTGCTCACCTACGACTTCCGCGGCAAGTCGTATCAGGCCCTCGTCAACGGTTATACGGGGTCCGTGGCTGGCCATTATCCCAAGAGCTGGGTCAAGATCGTCCTCGCCGTACTCGCGGTACTGGCGTTTGTCGGAATCGTAATTGCCATCGGCCGCAGCCGATGATGGGTCTGCTCTGCCGCCGTCCTGCGCTACTTATGAGACCAAACGCCCGACCGAGAAATGGGGCAGCGTCATCGAGGCGCGTCACTGGGCCGCGTTATCGATTCATTGGAGCGTGGGCCGAAGGCCCGGAGACTAATTCGCCGGAATCAGTTGGACGGCCAGGTCGTTGGAGGGGCCGCCCAGATTGAAGACCAGATAGGCGTTGGAGCGCAAAATCACCTTGCCGTTGGAGAACACCCGGGCTGCCACGGAGTAGCGTTCACCTGGCTTGATGGAGGCGGCATCGTAGGGAATCGCGAACGCGATCGGGCTGGAACCCGCCGGGTTGATCACCACCGAATTGAGGACGTCGACGGTCTCCTCAATGTAGGTCGAACGAACCAGGGCGACATTTGCGGTGGAACCGGCTGGCAGGGTGACGGAAGCCGGATAGGAGAGAGTTCCGCGAAGAACCGATGAGCCCGACTTCTGGACGGAAACCGAAGAAGCTGAAGACGAGGAATCGGTCGCACATCCGCCACCGATCAAGGCGACGAAACCCAGGACGACGGTGGCAAGGGGAAGGGCAGATTTCAGTTTCATAAGCGGGGTCGAGAATACCGGGGAGGAACGGTTTGGCAACTTGGAAGCGAAAGGGGTTATGACGGTCGATCGATGGCGGATCCCTCGGCGAACGAGCGCTGGGCACGCCCCAGGTCCATCAACAACCGGCTACGCTCCGCCTTGTACTGCAATTGCTCGCGGCGAAACCGCTCCAATCCGTTCCAGCGCCGGGCGGACCACCCGATGCCCACCACCAGGATCAGAGCACCGGTGACCATAAGGGAGGGCCGCCCGAGGGCCGCTCCGACCATGGTGAAGAGGGTGCCGGGAATCAACGGAAGGATGAACCCGACCGGAGAGGTGTCCGGTTCCTCCCATTCCCCGTGCCGGTTCCGAACCAAATACGGCTTTCGACGAACCAGCCAGGCCGCATCCAGCGCCCGGAGTTGGTCGCGAACCTTCCGGGCCGCCACGTTGAGCGTCAGGTGAACCCCGCATGCTCCGCAAAGAATCCGGGCGGGGTCACCCACCGTTTCAATCCACTCCCCGCAGGCGGGACAGAGAAGTCCGTTGGGGTTCGATTCGGGTGATGCCGACCCGGCGTCCGAGGCACTCACGAGCCGGAGATATCGACCCATTTCCCGAGGGCGGCCGACTGGATGGCGGCGTCCATGACCTCCTGGGACCGCACTCCGTCGGCAAAGGTCACCGCGCAGGGACGTTGCTGACGAATGGCATCGACGAATTCAAACGCCTGATCGTAGCGGAAGGCAACGAGGGGGTCCCCTGCCCCGGGGTCGCGCGGGGATCCGGGCCAGGTCCAAAATTCGCGGGGAACCGACAGGGTTTGCAGGCCGGGACCGCCCCGACGACCGTGCTGGAGGGAATCCCAGCGACCGGTGGTAAACTCGAACGTGGCTTCGCTCCCGTTGATCTCGACATAATCCAGGCTTCGCCAGCTTTCATTTCGACCGCTGGCCAGTTTGGAGCTCTCCAGCACGCCGGTGGCATCGTTTTTGAATTCTGCGAGAATGGCAACCCAGTCATCGGTGTCATTGGGCTTGCCGTCGCGGATCGGGGTCAGGGTTTTGACGTTGGCCACCAGACGGCGCATCGGACCCACCAGATGATGCGCAAAATCGATCCGATGGCTCAGCATGTCGCCAAGTTCACCGGTTCCGGCCCATTGCTTCACCTGACGCCATCCCAAGCCGCGCGTTCCCCAATCCTGAAGGCGGCAGGATCGGTAATGATACGGCTGGCCCAGATCGCCCTGTGAAATCAAATGGGCCAGATAGCGCATGGCGGGAACAAAGCGGTAGGTGAATGCGGTCATGTGACGCACTCCGGCCATCTCCGCAGCCTCGGCCAGGCGTCGGGCATCGGCAACGCTGAGGGCGAGCGGCTTCTCACACAGCACATGCTTCCCGCTTCGAATGGCTGCCAGGGCCACCGGCACATGCGTGTGGTTGGGCGTGGCAATGATCACAGCGTGGACATCATCCCGGGTGACGATTTGCTCAAAATCGGTGGAAACAACCGTGGCTCCCGTCTGCTGCCGGGCTCGTTCCAGAGTGGCGGCATCGGCATCGCACAATGCAGTGACCCGCACCTCCGGGCAGAGTGCCAACCCGGGGAGATGGTTCTGCAGGGTGATGCCTCCACATCCCACCAGGGCAAAGTTTAACGTGCTCATGTCGGCGTACGATCCGTCAGTCGGCAACCGGGCTCAAGCAGGATTCATGTCCCGGGAGCCGGAGCTGCGGATCGGCGACAGGAGAACTCCCGCGTTCCACCCGTGTTGTGTCTTCCTCTGCCGCCCCACCCATTCCCCATCGAATCAGGTCGCCGCCCACTCCCGGACAAGCACTGGCGAGAACGCCCGCAATCGGCCCGGGCTTCAGCCCCACCCGAAGCGTCCCGAGGAGGATGTCGATGAGCACACGGACCTCCACGGCCCGGCATCGACTGAAAATCGTCTCCCATTCCCGCTGCCTCGCCATCGCCCCGGCCCGATCGTCGAATTCCTGAATCAGCCGATCGACCTCTGGAACGCCCAGCGGCTGGGGCGATATCGCAGGAGGAGATCCGATTGGGGTTTCACGCTGAAGCCACAGATCGGACACCGCCTCTCCCAAGGCCCCGTGGCAAAGCTCCATCCGACGGATTTCCGCTTCCGGGATCCCGGACGCCCGGGAGAGCGCCTGGCGCAACCAGCCGGCGATCCAGCGTCCGCCACCCGCCCGACGGCCCACGGCCCGTCCTCCCATCCACCAGATCACCACCGAACGGCGGGATTCAGGTTCCAACGTGGGCAGATACTCTGCCAGGCAGGACAACTTCTCCGCCTTCAGCGGAATCGCCGACAGACGGGTGCTGATCGCGGCAAAAGCGTGGAAGGATCCTCCGACAGGTTCGGGACCCCGGGTCTCGTCGCCCTCTCGCTGTGAGGCGGATCGGGGACTGCATGGGATGGACTCCGGCAACAATGGGCGCGGGAGGGATAAGCCGAGGTGCAACTGGTCTTCCTGGCTGAGCGGCTCGGCATCGAACCCCAACTCCCGGAGGTGAACGGAGAAATCGGCGGCAAAGCCGTGCAAGGTGTAAATTTTTCTCGGACGCACCTGTCGAACAAACTCCAGCAGTTCAGGAAAGTCGGCGTGGTCGCTGATGGGGAATGCGATATCCGCCCCGTAGCGATACTGGCAACCGGATTGCATCGCCCAACCGGTCAATACCGCCAACCGGCAGGGTCCGAGTTTCTGACGCAAGGCGGCTACATTCTGACCGGGTGGGGCCACCAGAACCTTTCCCGGGAGCGGTCCTCCCGCCCATCGTTCGGCGGGGGGCAGGGGAACGCCGCATTCTGCATAGACATGCGAGAGCGGCGCCACCGGTGGGGCAACCGCAATGGGAAGTCCGGAGCCGGCGAGTCCACTGAGGATTTCCTGAGCCTTGCCGAGAGAGTACCCGAGCAACACAGGCGTCTCATCATTATCCAGGGCCTCACGACAAAAACGAATCACACCCGCCCAGACCGTTTCGGACGGAGGAAAGGTGTATTCGGGACGACCAAAGGTCGTTTCCATAATCAAAATGTCGGCTTCCCGGGGAGTGCAGGACTCGGCGCTCAGCCCGCGGCGCAGTTTGAAATCGCCGGTGTAGAGCAGGGAACCTTCCCCCGACTGGAGAAAAACCATGGAGGACCCGAGGATATGACCGGCAGGCAGCAGGGTGATCGCGGTCTGACAGTCCGCCGGATGCGGACCCAGATCGGCCAGACGGTGGGCGACCCCGTAATCGAGGACTTTTTCCTCGCGTTTGCCGGCGACACGCACCCGCATCAACTTTTGGGTCGGTGGGGAAACGATGACCGAGGCATGGGCCCCGGTATGGTCCGAGTGGGCATGGGTGACGCAAACCGACTCACCGGGACCAATGGCGGTCGGCGCGTCCAGCCAGAGTCGCAAGGCGGGAAAATGCAGTCCCCCCCGACGGTAGCTGAAGGCCAACTCGGACAT
>CAIPFS010000068.1 GCA_903864375.1 uncultured Verrucomicrobiota bacterium | reverse complement strand
GCCAGATTCTAAAACTGGGTGATGTCGCCGACATCGAATTCGGGACGGTCTATTTTGATTTTGAAACCAAGCTCAACGGACGTCCTGCCGCCGCAATCGTCCTCAAGCAGTTGCCGGGTTCCAACGCACGCAAAGTCATTACCGAGGTCAAAGATAGGCTGAAGGAGCTCAAGGAGACAACCTTCCTGGAGGGGATGGAATATGAGGTGAGCTACGATGTGTCACGATTCCTGGATGCCTCAATCCATGAGGTGATTCGCACATTGATCGAAGCCTTTATTCTGGTCTCCCTGGTCACCTATGTGTTTCTACAGGATTGGAGATCGACCCTGGTTCCCATCCTTGCCGTTCCCGTCTCGTTGATTGGAACCTTTGTCTTCATGCAGTGGATGGGGTTTTCACTCAACATGGTGACCTTGTTCGCGCTGATCCTGGCCATTGGCATCGTCGTCGACAATGCCATCGTGGTTGTCGAAGCCGTCCACGCCCGGATGCAGACCACCCGGGAGGGAGCCCGACGGGCCACCGAAAAGGCCATGCAGGAAATCACCGGGGCGATCGTTGCCATCACCCTCGTGATGGCCGCCGTCTTCATTCCTGCAGGTTTCATCTCGGGCCCGAGTGGCATCCTCTACCGGGAGTTTTCCCTGTCCATCGCCGCATCGATCGTGTTGTCGGGCTTTGTTGCACTGACGCTGACCCCGGCCCTCTGTGCGTTGCTCCTGAAAAGCCATCATGCCACCGGAGGTGACAATACGCCGGCCCGGTCCGGATTGCTGACGCGATTCTTTCGGATGTTCAATCACTATTTTGACGCCCTGACGGGTGGGTACGCCACCTCGGTCCGAAAGCTGGGAAATCGAAGGAGCGTGACCTGGATCAGCATCGCTGGATTCTGCGCTGCCACAGCCTGGGTCGGAGGCGGACTTCCCCAGGGGTTCATTCCCAATGAAGACCAGGGATCGTTTTATGTCCGGGTCACAACACCACCCGGGGCGACCCTCGAGCGGACAAAGGCGGCCGTGGATGCCATTCAGGAGGATTGCGCGGATATCCCTGCCATCCAGTCCATCTCGTCTCTCGCCGGCTTCAACATTCTATCCGATAGCACCGGATCAACGTACGGAACCTGCCTTTTTAATCTGCTGGATTGGGATCAGCGAAAGGAATCGCTGGACGAGGTGATGGAGGAGGTTCGAAAGCGCACGACACATATCCGGGACGCCCGCATCGACATCTTTCCGCCGCCGGCAGTCCCCGGGTACGGCAATGCCTCCGGCTTCGAGTTGCGATTGCTGGACAAGACTGGGTCCGGCGACCTGACACGAATGAATTCCGTTCTCAAGCAATTCATGGCTGATCTTCAGGCGCGCCCCGAAATCGGATCGGTCTACACCATCTTCGACCCGTCGTTCCCGCAATACCTCATCCGGATTGACCCGGACAAAGCCGCAAAGAGGGGAGTCGTCATTCAAGAGGCGATGGGCGAACTCAAGGCATTTCTGGGCGGAGTCTATGCGGCCAATTTCATCCGCTACGGCCAATTGTACCGGGTGATGGCCCAGTCGCTGCCACAATACCGGGCATTGCCCGAAGACATCCTTCGGTTTCATGCCAAAAACGCACTGGGAGAGATGGTGCCGGTATCTGCGTTTGCACACGTGGAGCGGGTCTACGGTCCCGATCTGGTGACCCGGTATAACATGTTTCCTTCAGCAGAACTCAACGGCGAAGAGGCTCCGGGATTCAGCAGTGGTGATGCGATCCGGGTGATTCAGGAGACAGCCCGCGAAAAACTTCCCAAGGGATTTGGCATCGATTGGGCCGGGATCACGCGCGACCAGGTTTTGGCCGGCAATGAAGCCACGATCATCTTCGTCATCTGCCTAGTTTTTGTCTACCTGCTGCTGTCTGCCCAGTACGAAAGCTTCCTCCTCCCTTTCGCCGTCTTATTGTCCCTGCCCACTGGAATTCTCGGAGCATTCTGCTTCCTGAAATGGATGCACCTGGAGAACAATATCTACTCTCAGATCGTGCTGATCATGTTGATTGGTCTGCTGGGCAAGAATGCCATCCTGATCGTTGAATTCGCCTCCCTCCGCCATCGTGAGGGTTTGTCCGTCCTGGACGCCGCCGTTGAAGGCGCCCGCGCACGCCTGCGCCCCATCCTGATGACGTCCCTGGCTTTTATCGCCGGACTGATACCGCTTTTGTTCTCCGACGGGGTGGGTGCGGTGGGAAACCGGACCATGGGCGCGGCGGCAACAGGCGGAATGCTTTTCGGAACCTTCCTGGGCGTCATCATCACCCCCGGTCTCTATGTCATTTTCGCAGGACTGGGTAAAGCCCAGCGAAATCGTGAGGCCCTCCCCCTGTCTGAAAAGATATGAATCCGACCCAAAAATTTCTTCGCCTCGTGC
>CAIPFS010000067.1 GCA_903864375.1 uncultured Verrucomicrobiota bacterium | reverse complement strand
GCAGTTGGGATCGCCTCCGATTGCTCCCGCAGCCCGTTGCGCCTCCGCCGTTATACTCTTCGTCTCCAGAAAGGAGCAGGACGTCGCTTCCACTCTGCGATGAAGGCTTGCCGCGAGCCCTGTCTGTTTCGCACCGTGTGCCTGCGGGCATGAAGTTTTTGTTTGTCGCGGACCTCCACTACACCTTGAAGCAGTTCGACTGGCTGCTGGCCCGGGCGTCGGAATTTGATGGGATCGTCATCGGTGGCGACCTGCTGGATCTAAGTTCCGCCCTGGATATCAGCGTTCAAATCACGGTGGTGGAAAAATATCTGGACCGTCTCCAGGCGAAGACCCGTTTGATTGTCAGCTCGGGCAACCACGACGGCGACGGCCGAAATACCGCGGACGAGTCGGTGTCACGCTGGATTCGCGACATCCGAAATTCCGGTATTGGGGTCGACGGCGCCTCGGTCGAATGGGACGGCACCTTGTTCACCGTCTGTCCGTGGTGGGATGGTCCGGTTTCCCGGGCCGAGCTGGAGCTTCAACTCGAGCGCGACGCCCGTCGGACTCCTAAAAATTGGATTTGGGTTCATCACGCTCCCCCATCCGGATCGCCGCTGGCGTGGACGGGCCGGAAGTTTGTCGGTGACGAATATCTGCGCGGATGGATTGAGCGATTCCAGCCGGACCTGGTGCTGAGTGGTCACATTCACAACGCCCCCTTTGTGAACCAGGGTGCCTGGGTGGACCGGATCGGAAAGACCCGGGCGTTCAATCCAGGCCGACAAATTGGCCCGGCACCAACCTGCATCGCCTTCGACCTCGCATCGGGAGCCGCCGAGTGGACCTCGCTGGCAGGAATCTCAATCACCCAATTCGCCGTGCCGGACGGTCTCATCCCGGGGGCGAACGACTTTCCGATCCGGACGATTTAGGAGAACATCCAGAATACCGTCGACCATTCCCAAATGGTCATGGCCCTCAAATTGGTGACGAACATCCACCAAATAGCGGCTGAGGGTATCAATGCGGCGGGCGAGAAGCTCGCAAACGTGCAGGCAGGCCTCGGGGGACTGGCGGAAAAATTCCCTGGGATCTTTTACCCGGTGAAAGGCGGCGGGACTGGTCGCCGCCACCGTGGCGGTGTGCGGCACGTTGAGCATCGTCGACATCTCACCAAAGACGGCTCCAGGTTCGGACGAAACCGCCAGACGCACGTCGTCCTTGATGATTTCCACCGAACCTTCGATCAAGACGTAGAGAAAGCCGGTCGTCTCGCCTTGCTGAAGGACGACCTCCCCCGGACCAAAGCGTATCACTTCGCTTCCCTGAAGTTGTTCCAGAATCGTCGACACCAACCGGTTGATTACACCAGCTGCCTCCGCCAGTAAATCGGAAATGCCGCTCCCTGCGGCGGCACGGGGCTCATTCTTTTCGTGCGATTTTGCCGGGTTTGGGCATTGATGAGTGATCATGACGATGATGGCTGGCGAAATGGATGATCGCGAGCTCCTCAACCGATTCGCCAACGAGCATTCGGAAGAGGCCTTCGCGGAACTGGTTCGGCGCCACGTGGGCATCGTTCATTCCGCCGCTCTCCGGCAGGTGGGCCATGAAACGGACAGTGCTGCCGACGTCACCCAGTCCGTTTTCCTCGAGTTGGCGCGTCAGGCACCCCGGTTAATCCGGCATCCGGCCCTGGTGGGCTGGCTCCATACCACAACCCATCGAATGGCGAGACGCCATGTTCGAGGCGAGGTCCGCCGGAGACGGCGCGAGATCGAGGTCCTGATCCATCAGGATCTCGACCGGAATCCCGACCCCTTCCCGGATGGACCTCACCTGAAGGCCCTGCTGGACGATGCCCTGCACGACCTGGGCGATATGGACCGTACGGCCGTCCTGTTGCGCCATGTGGAGCAACGTCCCTTCGCCGACATCGGTGCGCGCCTCGGCATGAGCGAGAACGCCGCCCGGATGCGGGTGGATCGGGCGCTGGAAAAGCTGCGGACCCGACTCGCAAAACGGGGGGTCACATCCACTGGTTCTGTGCTCCTGTCGACGCTGGCGGGTGCCTCCACGACCGATGTCCCAACGGGCCTTGCACCGGCAGTCACCTCCACAGTTTTGGCCCCGGCTTTCTCCCACCCGTTCAACATCACCCTCCTCTCTGTCATGGCCTCATCCCCAGTCAAAATTGCGATCACCCTCGTCGCCGCCGGAATAGTCGGCGGTGCCCTCATTCACCAACGCAACACCACGGATCGATTGCATTCCGAGAAATCTGCCCTCGAGCAGCGCGTCGCGGAACTGACAACCCG
>CAIPFS010000066.1 GCA_903864375.1 uncultured Verrucomicrobiota bacterium | reverse complement strand
CGCTTGTCCCATGGAGCAAATTTCCCCCACTGGAAATCGGCCCACTGCACGAACATCCCGTGCTCCTTGGCGAAGCGGATATAACCTTCTGCGAGGGCCGGACTGAAAAAGTCGTCGGCCGGAAATTTGTCCCCCTTCCTCTTCCAGCCCTTATCCCCGGCCTTCATGGTCCGGATCGAAAAGTCCTGGCCGAAGACCTCCATAAAGCGCAGACCGACCAGCCAGGATCCATACTCCTTTTTGTAGGCCGCAAGTTGATCGACAGAGATTCCCAGCCCGTGGCTGGGGTCGTAGGGTTCGTTCGCCGCGCAGTTCGCTCCCAGGGCGAAAGTATCCGAACTATAGACATCCAGCACGAATGGCATCTTCTGTTCGACCAGGGTGTCCAGCACCTGCTTGAGCCGGTTCTTGTCCTTGATCTGCGGATTTAGAAGCACACAAACGTTATACTTTTCGCGAAGCGGCTTCAGGGCCTTGACCATCCGCTTCACCCCCTCGACATCGCCGTTGGCCAGAAAGCCGTTGTCGAACCCCTGGTCAATCGAAAAGAGAAGCGTGACTTTCTTATCCGGATTCACCTTGGATTCCGTGCCGGACGGTGCCTTCTGCGAGTAGGCCGGCATCAGTGTGGCCAATAGAGCGCACAATATGCAGGTTGTCAGGGTTGTGAGAATTGGTTTCATGGCATTTCCTTATTCATTATTACGGGAGATTTTGATCCCCGTGGAAGTCCGCTGGCAGAGAATAGATGTCGATGGACCTGAGGTTCATTTCCCATCTGGAGAGGTCGGTCTCGGAGCTGATGTTGCCGAACCATTTTCCTCCGATCGCTAAGTTGAATATGAGGTAGAGAGGAGGATGCCCGGCCGATTGGGTCTTCGGCTTTCTGAGGATCAGCTTGCGGTCGAGATAAACGAGCCACCAGCGGTCTGTGACGATGGTGATCCATTCGTGGAAATCTGCGCTGGTGTCTCCGGTGGCAACAAACAGCGAGGGTGTTTCCGGCGGGGCGTTAAACGGGGGATCGGCAAGGTCGGTGACATACCACCGGGATTGGTCTCTCGAATGCTGCTCGAGAATATCGAGTTCCCAGTGTTTTTCATAAAAGGGGTCGCCGAGTTTCGGCCCGTTCGCGGAGTGATGCATCGGGTATTTATGGGACACCAACCAAATGGCCGGCCACGCGCCCTGATACGCCGGCCCTCCGTTGCCTTTGCCGGGCATCTTGGCAATGATCCTCCACGCTCCGTTGGCCTGGCACGCTGGCGCGTTCTGCTCGAGCGAGAGCATTGCGGATAAAATAGCATGTCCCTTTAATGGTCCGTCCTTATGCGCAAAGCCGCAGATGGCGGTTTCCTCCAGCGAGGCGATGCGCGGTCGGATCGCCAGGGATTTGGTGGCCTCATCGTAGAACACGCAATTCAAGCCGGCATTGCTCCAGGCTCCGGGAGAAACGAAGACCTGCTGTTCGCCATTGAGTTCCAGGCAACGCTGGCCTCCCCACTCGCAGAAGCTGTCGAGGAACGGCCCATCGCCAGACTCCTTCCATGTCTTGCTTGTTGGCGTCGTCTGCCACTCCCCCGACCGCCAGATCTTTCCGTCCGGAGTCGCGTGCCAATCCCAGATCCGCGACCATCCGGCGAGGATATCTTCCCTGACGCCCCCCTTCTCTTCTGCGGCGCAAAGCCACAAACTCGACAGGAACAGGAAAGCCATTCTAATGATCAGCAAAGATCTCATTTTCATGTTCATTCTTTTTCACTATTTTTGATCATTCTACTTTTTACTGTCTTCAGGATATCCACCGGCACGTCGTTCTTCAAGGAGGGGCCGGGGGTGCTGCGTCCGTCGGCGACATATTTCTCCAGCAGCTTCGTCAGCCGGGAGACAATCTCCGGGTGCTGGTTGTATTCATTCGCCCGCTCGCCCACATCCTTGCTCATGTCGTAGAGCTGCACTGGCGGCAACGCTTGCGCCTCCTTGCTACCTGGCTTGGGGGCGCTCCAACCGCCGGAGCTGGAGCACAGCTCCAGTTTCCATTGCCCCTGGCGGATGGCGAAGTTGCCAT
>CAIPFS010000065.1 GCA_903864375.1 uncultured Verrucomicrobiota bacterium | reverse complement strand
GCGAGCAGGAGGATGAGGGGGAACGATCCCCGGGTGTGGCCATGCACCACGTCAAACGATTCCTGGCGCAACAGCGTTCGAAGACCGCGAAATGACCGAAACGCCTGCAGCAACAACCGACCGTGGGATGCCTCTTCGTCGGTCGCAGTCGGACTCAGCCGAAACTCCAATTCAGGTTTTCGCTTTTCAACAAAGGACTGGTTGACCCAGACCACATGCCGGCAAACACCGGCGGTGGCGGTCTGAAGCGATCGGACCACGGACAGGATACCCCCGGTATCCTCCGTATTCCCCAGGAGATGAAGGACCCTCACGAAACCGATCCTTCACCCCAACTTTTTTGGGGCCCTGGTTGAAGGCCTGGCGGGGGATTCGGCGGCTTCGGCTGCACCCACATTGAGAATTTTGAGTGCTCTCTTGCAGTTGCTGGCGCGCAGAATCAACACACCGGTCTTTTGCTGCGGACCGGTGGCGCAGTAGGCGTAATCGATGTTGATCCGGGCGTCTCCCAGCTTTTGAGCGATGGAGGCCAGTGAGCCCGGGCGATTGTCTCCGGTCACCATCAACACCTCGCTTTCAACCACCAAGGCCCCCCGTTCCTCGAACAGATCGCGCGCCTTTTTCGGATCGCTTAGCACCATGCGAACCACGGTGTGATCGACCGTGTCATTGGTGGAGAAGGCGATGATGTTGACCTTGGCCTCAGCCAGGGCTTCACAAACCCGCGCGAGTGTTCCAGGACGATTGTCGAGAAACAACGCCAGTTGCGTGGTCAATTCCATGGCAGACAACCGTTAGTACTTGGTGCCCGCGTCGGCGACAACGTCTGCCGGGGATACCGGAAGCGGGGCAGCGGCGGGTTTCTCCGGTTCATGCACCGGTTGGCTGGATGGCCGGGCCTCGGCCGGTCTCGGAACGACCACCCAGAATTGGGCGCGGCTTTGACTCCAGGATTTCAGCAGCGCTCCCGCCCGGGGAGACTCCGTGGCCTCGAGGTGGGCGTAAATCAGCGCCTCAAGCCGCTTGGCTTCCTCCTCCTGGGTCAGACGTTCCAGTTCCACCATGCCGGGGTTGAAACGACCTGGAAGCTGGTTCTCCGGGTCCCAGACGTACGCCCGTCCACCGCTCATTCCAGCGGCAAAATTGCGACCCGTCTCTCCCAACACCACGACCATACCCCCAGTCATGTATTCGCACCCGTGATCGCCCACCCCTTCGACCACGGCGACTCCACCGGAATTCCGGACCCCAAACCGTTCACCGGCACGACCGGCTGCAAGCAGACGCCCGCCGGTGGCTCCATAGAGACAGACGTTGCCCACCACGCTGTTGTCCGACCAGGCATAGCGAACATCGTCCGGCGGGCGGACCACGATTTCCCCGCCATTCATCCCCTTGCCCACGTAATCGTTCGCCTCGCCAATCAGAATGAGGCGGACACCGCGCGCGAGGAAACAGCCAAGACTCTGCCCCGCACTCCCGCGGAGGGTGATCTCCAGCCGGGAACCCTCCGGCAATCCCCTGTCTCCAAACGAATAGCCAATGTGACCGGAGACGCGGGTACCGATATTCCGATGGGTATTGTTGATCTTGTACGTGAGCACCGCGACTCCCTTGCCCTGCAAGGCCACGCGAGCATCCGTCATGATCCGGTCGTCCAGGGAACTGTCCCCAAACCGTTCATTGCGTTCACGGGTATGGATCCGAGTGGAGGTTCCGGAAGAATCCACCTGCGCCAGCAAGCGATCGAGCTTCAGGGAATCGACCTTCGACCGGATGTCCTCGGGGAAATCGGTTGAAGGACGCCGCTCCAGTAAATCCGTGCGCCCGATGATCTCATCCAGCTTTCGGAAGCCAAGCTGGGCAAGGATCTCGCGCACTTCCTGGGCAACTGCATTGAAAAAGGCCACCAGATTCTCAGGCTTGCCCTTGAACTTCAGCCGCAGTTCCTCCTTTTGGGTTGCCACTCCGACCGGACAGGTATTGAGGTGACAAACCCGGAACATGGCACAACCCGCAGCCACCAGGGCTGCGGTACCAAAATTGTATTCCTCCGCTCCCAGGAGAGCGGCCATGACCAAATCCCGCCCGGTTTTCATACCCCCATCGGTCCGGATGACGATGCGTGACCGCAGGTCGTTCAGCATCAATGTTTGTTGGGCTTCGGCGACACCGAATTCCCAGGGGCTTCCGGTGTTTTTGATGGAACTGAGGGGCGAGGCACCCGTGCCGCCATCATGCCCGGAAATGAGGACCACATCCGCATAGGCCTTCGCCACCCCGGCCGCCACCGTGCCGACACCGGCGCAGGCCACCAGTTTCACGCACACCTTGGCACGCGGGTTGACCTGCTTCAGATCATAAATGAGCTGCGACAGATCCTCGATGGAATAGATATCGTGGTGCGGAGGTGGAGAGATCAACGGCACACCGGGAACGCTGAACCGCAACGTGGCGATCAATGGGCTGACCTTGTGTCCCGGCAATTGCCCGCCTTCGCCCGGCTTCGCCCCCTGTGCCATCTTGATTTCGATTTCCTGGGCACTGGCCAGATAAGCCGGGGTCACGCCAAACCGGCCGGAAGCCACCTGTTTGATCGCTGAATTTTTTTCCGTGCTGTAGCGGAGAGGGTCCTCGCCCCCTTCGCCGGAGTTCGACTTGCCTCCGATGCTGTTCATCGCAATGGCCAGGCATTCGTGCGCCTCCGGGGAGAGTGCCCCCAGAGACATTCCCGCGCTGGTGAACCGGCGCCGGATGTCCTCGACGGATTCCACTTCCTCCAACGGCACCGGATTTGCCATCGACTTGAATTGCAACAAATCCCGCGGGCTCACAGGTTCCCGTCGCACGACGGTTTCCATATACTTGAGGAACTCCTCCCGCTTCCCTGACTTGATGAACCGGTGAAGGGTCCCCACCACCTGGGGATTGTACGCGTGGTATTCCCCCCGCCCGCCCTTGGCCACCCGATAGCTGCCACCCACGTCCAGCATTGCCGCTTCCGGCACGGCATAACCGGCCTGATGTCGGCGCAGGGAGTCCACGGCGATCTCGCCGAAGCCCAACCCACCGATGTGACTCACCGTGCCGTAAAAGCAACGGTCTATGACCTCCTGGCCGATTCCGATGGCCTCGAAAATCTGGCCGCCCCGATAGCTGGCAATGGTGGAGATTCCCATCTTGGCCATCACCTTGAGCAGTCCGGCCTCAATGGCCTTCCGATAATTGGCGACAGCCTTGTCGAGGGTGATTTCCCCGTATTTTCCAGCCTCAACCTCCGCCCGGATGGTATCGATGGCCAGATAGGGATTCACTGCGCTCGCTCCAAACCCGACCAGGGCGGCCACGTGATGGACGTCCCGGCATTCTCCACTTTCACAAACCACCGAGCATCGGAGACGCTTTCCCGCCCGAATCAAATGGTGGTGAACCCCGCCAATCGCCAGCAGCATCGGGATGGGCGCCCGCTTCGCGTCGACTCCCCGATCACTCAAAATCAGGATCGTCTTCCCGGCATCCACGGCGCGCTCGGCCCGTTCGCAAAGCGCCGACAACGCCGATTCAAGAGCCCCGGCACCCGCCTCCACTGAAAAATGGCAGGCAATGGTTTCGGATTGAAAGGCGGGTTCAGACATCGACCGCAGCGTGGCCAGTTCGTAATCGAATAAAAACGGTGATTCGAGGCGGATTTGCCGGGCATGGTCCGGAGTTTCCTCCAGCCACGAATGCCGGGCACCCAAATTGGTTCCCAACGCCATCACGATCTTTTCCCGGATCGAGTCAATGGGGGGATTGGT
>CAIPFS010000064.1 GCA_903864375.1 uncultured Verrucomicrobiota bacterium | reverse complement strand
GCTGAGGCCAAGTATTTCCAGGATCAGCTGCCCTCCTATCGACGCAATCCCTCCCTGTTTCGGGAGCGCAAGCGGTTGGAGGTCTTTGCGGACGTCTTCAATTCGACTTCCAATGACAAATTTTTTGTTCCCGCCCGAACGGACGGCCAGTCACGGGAACTGCGGCTTCAGCTGAACCGCGAGCCGCAGGCACCGAAGAAAAACTGAGTTCAAGCGCCCACCCCATGCAAGTCACCAACCTGCTCTCCCAGCACGACGGCAACCATGAGGACTGTGGTCACGACCACGGCGGTCTGGATCACAGCCATACCAACGTCAAATTCCGACAGGCTCTGGCTGGATTGATCCTGGTGTTGAATGCCTACCTGCTCGATTTCCTCAGTGCCGGTCTCACGTCAGTGGCGGAATTGAGCGCGATGGCGGGTGCGCTGATTCTGGGATTTCCCATCCTGGCGGTTGCGTTCAAGGACCTGCGTCGTGGTTCGCTCAGCATCAATGAGCTGGTGGCCCTGGGGGTGCTGGCTTCGGCCTGCACCGGAGACTTTCGGACGGCGGGTATCGTTGCCTTCTTCATGCTGCTCGGCGAGGTGATCGAGACCCGTACGGCGGCAGGAGCCCGGGCGTCGATCGAGTCGCTGATTCAACTCACCCCCACCAAGGCGCGACGGATCCAGGGAGCCTCCGAAGAGGAGGTTCAGGCCCGGGATCTTCGGGTGGGTGACGTCATCCGGGTCCGGCCCGGAGACAATATTGCGGGTGATGGCATCATTATTTTCGGTCAGGGTTCGATCAATCAGGCCAATATCACGGGGGAATCCCTGCCGGTGGACAAAGGGCCAGGGGACACGGTTTTCGCCGGAACGATCAACCTCACAGGGGCTCTGGAGGTCCGGGTGACCAAGGCGGGCGAAGACACGACACTCGGACGAGTCCGCGACCTGATTCTTGCCGCTGAAAAGACGAAGCTGCCCTTCATGCGGATTGTGGATCAGTACATCGGGTATTACACCCCGTTGGTTCTGATCATCGCAGCGTTGGTCTGGGCTTTCACCCACGATCTGGACCGCGTGATTGCCGTGCTCATTGGAGCCTGCCCCTGTGCATTTATCCTGGCGACTCCGTCGGCCATGGTTGCGGCGATCGCTGCGGCGGCCCGATTGGGTATATTAATCAAAAACATCTCCGACCTTGAAGCTGCGGCACGCATCACCGCCTTTGTCTTTGATAAAACCGGCACGCTGACCTCCGGAAAATTAGTCGTCAGTCGGCTCAATCCCCTTGGACGGACGTCTGCCGCGGAATTGCTCCGGGTTGCAGCCAGCGCGGAGCGATTTTCGAATCATCCGACCGCCCGGGCTCTGGTTCAACTCGCAGGGGAAGCCGGGGTGCCGATGTCTGACGTCACCGATTTCAAGGAGACGGCTGGACGCGGGATCACCGCGCAACTGGCCGGGCAGCGTGTGGTGGTGGGGCGTGCTGCCTGGTTGCGGGATCAGGGTATTACAGGAGACTTTATGAAATCGGTGGATCTGGAGGAGACCGCCGGGTTCAGCCTCCTGTTCATCGCCGTCGAGAAGGAGTGTGTTGGATGGGTGGGGTTGCAGGATCAGGTCCGACCTGAAGCCGCCGCCGCGATTGCGGAGTTGAAGGAAGTCGGGATCGTCCGCATGGCGATGGTCAGCGGTGACCGTAAGCCGGTGGCGGAACGGGTGGCAAAGGACGTGGGTCTCTCGGAGGTGGTGGCCGAGTGCCTTCCACAGGACAAGGTGGAGTTTGTCAAAGCCTGCAAGCTCAAGGGGTACCGGGTGGCGGTGATCGGGGATGGCGTGAACGACGCGCCTGCCCTGGCTGCCGGGGATATCAGCATTGCCATGGGGGCCGCTGGTAGCGAAGTCGCCATTCATTCGGCGACCATTGCCCTGATGAACAACGACCTGCGCCGTCTGCCATTCCTGATCCGGATTTCCCGCATGGCCAGGGCAATCATCAATCAGAATTTCCTCTTTGGCATCGCGTTCGTCGTCGTGGTGTTGACGGCTGGGGCGCTGGGTTATCTCACCCCGATCATGGCAGCCATCCTTCATAATGTCGGTGCGCTGATTGTGGTGTTCAACAGCGCCCGCCTGGTCCGCCAGGGGGAGGAACTGGCGCCGGCTTCGAGTGCGGCGCCTGTCACCTCCCCGACGCCTCCCCCGCCTCCTGCGAGAACCGGGTCTCCGTCT
>CAIPFS010000063.1 GCA_903864375.1 uncultured Verrucomicrobiota bacterium | reverse complement strand
GCCATCGCCGATGCCTACATGGACTCCTGCCCGCTCGTCGCCATCACCGGGCAGGTGGCCCAGGCCATGATTGGTCGGGGTGCCTTCCAATAGACCGACATGGTCGGGGTGACGCTTCCGATCGTGAAGCACTCGTATCTCATCACCGACATCAATGACATCCCCCGGATCGTCAAAGAGGCCTTCTACATTGCCCAATCGGGTCGTCCCGGTCCGGTGGTTCTCGATTTCCCCAAGAACGTTCAGCAGGAAAAGACCCGTCCGGTCTGGCCGACCCTGGAGGAAGTCAAAGCCGGTTTGCGCAATTACAATCCCGAATTGCAGGCCGGCGATACCGAGCTGAACGAGATCATTGGATTGATCGAGAATTCGGAACGTCCGGTGCTGTATTGCGGCGGCGGAATCATCACTTCCGGTGCAGCCGAGGAGCTGCGGAAATTCGCGGAATCGACCCAGATCCCCGTGACCACCACCCTGATGGGCATCGGTGGATTCCCTGAAGAGCATCCCCTCTCCCTGCGCTGGCTGGGCATGCATGGCGCGGCGTTTGCCAACTGGGCCGTCAACGGCGAGTTCGCTCATCGCAGCGGTTTCAAGGAACCGATGGTGAAGCTCAAGGACGGGGCGTACCTTCTCCTGGCGTTTGGCGTTCGTTTTGATGACCGCGTCACGGGCAAGTTCACGGAGTTCTGCAAGACCGGCACCATTGTCCATGTCGACATCGATGCGAGTGAGCACAACAAGAACAAGCGCGCTCACCTCGCGGTTCATGGCGACCTCAAGGACGCGCTGAGCCGCCTGAATGCCTTGATTGAACGTCGCGGTGGGATCAAGCGGCGTTTCCCGGCCTGGCACGCGCAGGTGGCCGAATGGAAGGAAAAGGCTCCGTTCCGATTCGGCCTCACGCCCGAAATCGCCAACAGCGATCACATGAAGGACCACATGGTCGGTGTTGAAGACCAGGTGATCCTGCCCCAGATGGTTCTTCAGGAACTTTATCGCCTGACCAAGGGCGACGCCTACATCACCACCGGTGTGGGTCAGCACCAGATGTGGGCCGGGCAATGGTACAAGTACAAGTTTCCCCGCCAGTTCATCACCAGCGCCGGACTCGGATCGATGGGCTTTGGGTTCCCGTCCGCCCTCGGGATCAAGGTGGCCCACCCCGACAAGCAGGTGGTCGATATCGACGGCGACGGTTCCTTCCTGATGAACGTGCAGGAGCTGGCAACCGCCTGGGTCGAGAAGATCGCGGCCAAGGCCATCATTTTGAACAACCAGCACCTCGGCATGGTGGTGCAATGGGAGGACAACTTCTTCGGCGGCAACCGCGGGCATACGTATCTCGGGAATCCGGAGAATCGGAAGCAGATTTACCCTGATTACGTGCGGGTCTGCACCAGCTTCAATGTGCCGTGCGAACGCGTGATGTACCGGAAGGATCTGACCGCCGCTCTCGAACGGATGCTGGCGTCGGAGACGGCCTACGTGCTCGACGTGGTCACGCCCTACTCCGAACACGTGCTCCCCTTCATTCCCGCCGGTCAAACCGTTGCGGACATGAAGTGGTAGGCACCCTAGCCCCCCCTGCAAGGTTTGGGATCAGGCCGGAGATGACTGCGGCTGAATCGCGTGGCGGGCGCGGTTCGGCCCGGGACAATTTGCAGCCGCCGGGCGAGAGGCGGCGCTCACTCTCCTGATCTGGAACCCGATCCGGGATAGCCCGGCGGGTCGACGGCCTCAAGGGCTGGCGACACTCACCAGCAAAATCACGGTCGGTCTTATGCGGGATCGAGACTCCAGATCGATCGGCACCGTCTGACGACGGGCGACGACACCGAAGCGGGCGAAGCCCATGAGCCGTCCGCAGCCTCAGAAGGGCCAGTGAATCCCCGCCATGACCTGAAGTCCCTGACTCATGTCGACCCGGGCTTCCCGTCCGTTGGTTCCGAAGTTTTGATGCCCCAGGGACATGAACTGGGCACCGAGATAGATATCCGCGTCCTTCTGCACAAAAAAATGCAGCGTAGCGCCGATGTACCCTCCAAACACCATATCGGACGAACCATGTCCTCCGGATGAAGTGGCCTGGCTTCCGTCGGCGAAGGTCAATCGTTCGTTGTAGTCATATTTTCCGTCGAGAAATCCAACGGACGGTCCGGCTCCGACCCCCAATCCCACGCGGGGAAAGAGGGTAAAATTCAATTTGGGGCCGAAGCGGAGCAGATAGAGGGTACCCTCGACCTTCCGGGTTCCCGAGACGGTTCCCGACAGGCCCGTCTCGGTTGGAAGGGCGGTGGCGAGATCTGAAATCACGGGGCCAAGTCCCGACGACCCACCGCTGTAGGGGGCCTGGGGCATAACAATGCCCCCGGTGGAAAATTGGTGGATCGTTCTCTGGGCGACGGCGGCCAGCGGGTGATCATCGGTGAAACCTAAATTCTGCCATTGAAAGCCCATCTCCCAACTGAGGCTCAGCCTCTCCCATTGAGCGAGCTTGCCGCCATACGCCATATCGAGCCCCGGATTTAAAGCTCCATCCACCCTGGCGTCTCCCGTGGCAGTGTAAGAACTGGTGGCATGGTAGGTCAGAGTCTGATTCGCGGAATTGTACTGACTGGCGCTGGTATAGCTCCACAGGGAGGTTACCCCCCCGGTGTTTCCTGTGCCGTCCACCCGGACAAAACCATCATCATAACGGTGGTCCGCTCCCGAAATCCCGGCGGGTCCCGGGGAACTGCTGGAACCGGCGAAACTCCCGTGAGTCGAAAACCGGGCGGTCAGGTTGAGGGTGGTCATGGCCCCGATCCGGAATTCCCGGGTCCATCCCACGTCCTCATCGGTTTCGCCATCGGCACAACACGTCAGCGGCAGAAAAAGGCCGGCGATCATCCACGGCTTCAATCGTGCGTGAAGGGGACGCGGAGGTGTCTTCATGGGATGTGGCCTTCAGGGAACCTGAATCACCTTGTAGAAGCGATAGGCATTGTTCACCGGATGGGAAAGGGTCCGTGGTGGGCCGGTGTCGATCCATTGGGTGCGTGAAGCGGTGGCGATAATGGGGGGTTGCGACACCGTGGCATCCGTGAAAGCAGCATCGCTACCATAAACCACGGAATAGACCTGACCGACCGTGCTGGGGAATTCCAGCAGAAACCCGTTGGTTTTCTGCCAGACCGCTGCATCCAGCGCCACCGCGGTCCCGGTAGGAATGGGAGCGAGACTGCTGCCTTCGGCGGTTGCGAGATAGACCAAAGAATTCAATGGCTGACGGGAAGGGACAAAAAAACTCAGCAACAAGTCCACTGCCCCACCCGGCTCCAATGTTCCAGGATATGCGGCAAAGGGAACGGAATAGTTGGTTCCGACCGCCTCCAATAGCGCGTTGGTCACCCCTGGGGCCGCAATCCGAAAGCCGGAGATGGATGAAAGACCGGGGTTGGTCACCCGGACGGATTGCTCCATTGCACCCGTCTGTGGATTGAATCGCTGGGCTGAATTCGGCGATACCACCAGCGCGTTGGTCGGGGGTGAATCAATGGTGATCGCCAGTAGGGAGGCGTTGTTGCTGGACACCGGGTCGACATTGCCAGGTGCGGACACCGACACATACAGAAAGGCCCTGCCAGCGGAGGCGGCCTGTACATGGAGAATGAACCCTTCCTGAGTGTTCGGGCCGGAATTCGTGAGGATTGCAGTGACCGTTTGATTCGTCAGGCTGTAGGTGATGTTGGTCGGTAAGAGACTTCCGAAGGTCAGCCCACCGGGAATGCTGATGACCACAACCGGGGAGAGGGCGGCATTCGGGCCGCCGTTGGTGACGCCGATGGTATAGGCGATTTGGTCTCCGGGCAGAATGAACTGGGTCGGTCCCTGAAGCTGGACTCCAAGGTCGGAGGTCCCCGATACCACCGTCGTCACGAGGCTGGCGGTAAAGGAATCCACTTCCAGCGAGTTGGTGGCACTGGTGGCGCTCACGCTCAATTGGTTGGTCAACGGGGACGAACCCGAGACCAGGAAGCTCATGGTAATAACCACCGCCTGACCCGCAGGCAGGGCGCCGATGTTGACCACCACCGAACCGACAGAACTGGTGTTAACCGTTCCCAATGTTGTTGTTGCCGACTGAAGGCCCGATGCATTGGGGAGGGTGTTGGTGAGCAGCATTCCCCGGAAGTCGGTCGACGAGACGTTGGTGATGTTGATTGAAAAGGCAACCGTCTGATTGAGAATCGCAGGAGACGGGGTCGCACGGATTTGGGTGAAAAACTCAGCACCATGGACGGTCGAAAGGGATCCCCAGAGGATTGCCATCCAGACCATCAAAACCGGTATCCGGAAAATCCTGACGACTTCCCGATATGCCCTTCCGGCCCACCGACGGAGAGGATTCGGCGGTGCAACCCGGGACGGATCTGGACCGATGTCAGGGTGGACGGGGCGGGACATGGGATAATCAGGGCGGGTTTTCCAATGAAATACAATCTCTGATACTCTCAACGGAACCGACCGTTTTTGCCCTCCGGCTGAGGAATGGTTCAGTTCGGGTCCAACACGCAACTCACCTGAATCCAACCAGCAAAAAGGCCGCCGATCGAAACCGGCGGCCTGCATCATGACCTTGTCCGAAGACAGCGGTTACTTCTTTTTCTTGGCCGCCTTGGCCTCGGCAATGGCTGCCTGAGCCGCAGCCAGACGGGCCACCGGCACGCGATAGGGGGAGCAACTGACGTAGTTCAGGCCCAGCTTGTGACAGAACTTCACTGAATCCGGCTCGCCGCCGTGTTCGCCGCAGATGCCGAGCTTGATGTCGGGCCGGGTCTGGCGGCCCTTGGTGATGGCGATCTCCATCAACTGGCCCACGCCGGTCTGGTCGATGGTGGCGAAGGGGTTCTTCTTGACGATATCGGATTCCTGGTAGGCACCGAGGAATGAACCGGAATCATCGCGGCTCATACCCAGGGTGGTCTGGGTCAGGTCGTTGGTGCCGAAGCTGAAGAATTCGGCGGTATGAGCGATTTCGTCGGCGGTCAGGGCTCCGCGAGGAATTTCGATCATGGTGCCGACCGAGTAGGAGAGCTTGATCTTCCGTTCCTTCTGAACCGCTGCCGCCACCTCGTGGACCAGAGCCACCTGCAGGTCGAGTTCCTTCTTGAAACCGACGAGGGGAATCATGATTTCGGGCTTGGCTTTGACCTTGGCCTTTTGGGCGTCCGCAGCCGCTTCAAAAACGGCCCGGGCCTGCATGGCGGTGATTTCCGGATAGCGGATACCGAGGCGGCAGCCCCGGAAACCGAGCATCGGATTGAACTCATGGAGTTCATGGACCCGTTGCATGATCTTTTCGACCGGGATCTTGAGCTTGTTGGCCAGATCGAGCTGCTGCTCCTTGGAGTGGGGCAGGAATTCGTGCAGGGGCGGATCGAGGAAACGAATGGTGGCCGGATGACCTTCGAGAGCCTTGAAGATCCCGAGGAAATCGGCGCGCTGATAGGGCAGAAGCTTGGCCAGCGCCTTTTCGCGATCCGCCAGGTTGTCGGCGAGGATCATTTCGCGCATGGCATCGATGCGATCACCCTCGAAGAACATGTGCTCGGTCCGGGTGAGGCCGATGCCGGTGGCACCGAAGGCAATGGCGATTTTCGTCTGCTCCGGCGTGTCGGCGTTGGTACGCACGCTCATCCGGGTGGCTTGTGAGCACCACTTCATCAACTGGACGAAGTTCTTGTAGGTGCCGCCCTTCTGGGCCTCCTTGTCGCCATGGAGAAGTCCCTGAAGGACTTCCGCCGGAGCGGTCTTCAATTCACCGGCAAAGACCGTTCCGCTGGTGCCGTCGATGGAGAGGAAGTCGCCTTCCTTGTAAACCGTTTTGCCGACGGTCAGGGTTCGGCTGTCGTAGTCGACATGCAGGGCGGCAGCGCCACAGACGCAAACCTTGCCCATCTGACGGGCCACCAATGCGGCGTGGGAACTGACGCCACCCCGGGCGGTGAGAATACCTTCGGCGGCGATCATTCCGCGAAGGTCTTCGGGGGAGGTTTCAACTCGAACGAGCAGGACCTTTTCACCCTTCGCCGCTGCTTCGACTGCACGGTCGGCATTGAAGTAGATTTTGCCGGTGGCCGCGCCGGGACCGGCGGGAAGGCCGGTGGCGATGACCGGGGCCTTGGAGACGGCGGTGCGGTCAAAAATCGGGGCCAGCACCTGATCCAGCTGGTCAGCCGGAACGCGCATGACGGCGGTTTCCCAATCGATGAGCTTTTCCTTGACCATTTCAGCCGCGATGCGGACCGCCGCAACGCCTGTGCGTTTGCCATTACGGGTCTGGAGCATGAACACCTGGCGATCCTGAATGGTGAATTCAAAATCCTGCATGTCGGTGAAGTGCTTCTCAAGGTTGCCGCGGATGATTTCGAGCTCCTTGTACGCGGCGGGCATGACCTTCTTCAGTTCTGCCACCGGCTGGGGAGTGCGAACACCGGCCACCACGTCTTCACCCTGGGCGTTCATGAGGAATTCTCCATAGAACACCTTCTCGCCCGTGGCGGGATTCAGCGCGGTGCGCTTCGGGGTCTCGCGGACGCTGAACGAGCCGAAATCGGGGATGCTGAAGCGG
>CAIPFS010000062.1 GCA_903864375.1 uncultured Verrucomicrobiota bacterium | reverse complement strand
GCTCACCAGGAGGTTCGCCCGACCATGGCCTTGTAGATTGTCAATGTAACCTATTGGATATAAGTAACATTGGTAGGTTGAGGCTCCCGCCGGGCCTGAGGCGGTTCGAATCGCGACATTTTTACAGGGGTGAATCCCAATGGCCGTCCGCAGGACCGAGGCGGGCTGGCTCCGCAGCGCAGACATTTCTGTCTGCCGTTTCGCCGACTTTCCAATCGGTTGCGCCGTACCACGTCCAGTGGCTCTTTGGAGGAAGCGAAAACGTTCGACGATCGCCTAATCCAGAACCATGACCCATCCGTGGGTTGATTGCCGGAATTCGATGAAGTAGGTTACTCCCGGAAGGTATTCAACCTCCAAGACCACCGTGTGGTCATCAGGCACCTTTCGTTGCAGTATCCTTCCTCCCGGGAAGCCGGTGACCTCGCTGAAGAATTTGTCCGGTCCCTGATCGCTCAACTGCCGTTCCATGGATTGACGCTCGGGCTCGCTCATCAGCCCGATCAGGGTGCCGGCGTCCCGGTGTTCAAGTGCCCACATAAAGGTCTCCAGGACCGCTTCCGGGGTTCCATTCCCCAGATTTCGGGCCTCGGAACGCCGCATGTACCCTGGACCCGGGGGCTCGCCCCATTTTCGGATATCGGCCAGTTGGGCGCGCAATCGGGTCACTCGATTGGTTCCGGTCTGCGCCTCGGCGATCTGATCCATCAAGGGACGCACCCGTCCCCGGAGCTGCAACAGCTCCAGATGCTCGGCGGGCGTTAAACTCGCGATGGAATTCGTCGGTGACGATTCAGTCGTCGCCTTCTGGTGGATTGGGGCCAGGTGAGTGGCTTCGGGCATGGTGTCGCGTCCCAAACGAAGGGCGGTCAATCGTTGATGCTGCTGAAGTGCCACCACTGCAGACCCAAGGGTCAGAAGCGTCAGAACCCCTCCAATAAGAGACCTGATTTTCATGGATGAGACGGCTGGCCTTCCGGGGCTTTCGGCTTGATGTAGAGTTTTCCATCCCTCCTCTCCAGACCGTTGGTGACCGCAGCGGGCGGGGTACCGGGAGGCTGGACGAACTGTTCCGCCAGCGGTTGGAGCATCTGGACGGAACCGTCGCACAGGGCGACGTGACCGTGAAAGGGGCATCGAAGCATCACCCGCTGTGGGTCCGTTTCAAATTTGCCCGGACCTGGAGCCAGATACTCGTAGCTGGAGTAGCTGGTCACTTGCTCGGGGGGCAGTGCCCTCAGCTCCTCCACCGTAGATACTGGTTTTCCAAAATCCTCCGGACACAGAAAAATGATGGAGGCGCTGTTGTACGTCAGGATCGACTTGAGGTCCGGGGGGAAGTCCCCTTCATTATCGGTGGCGAAGATTCGGACGGCAAGGCCCAGCTGTTTCAGGTTGTTAACGCAACGGATGCTGTCGGCCCGACGCTTGGCCTGGAACGCCTGACGCACATCGTCCGGCAGTCCTTCCCAAAGCGACTTGAGCTCCGCCTCGAGCTGCCGGGGATCGCCCGCCGCGGCGCGAGCATCAGCCAGCCGGGCCTCGAGGTCCAGCACGCGCAGTCGCAATCGGTTCAACTCCGCAGAAGGAGAGTTCGTTCCATCACCATCCACTGGACCGGAATCCGTGGGGGTCCTCTGCGTGGAAAGAGAATTCGTTTCAACGACAGGAATGGCGGAGCGTTCGGAATCGTGGGCAGCCTGTCGAAGCTCCAGGTCTTGAATGACCACCACCGCCGCGAGCGCCATCAGGGCACTTCCTGGTATCAATACCGGCCACCAGCGATGCCAGAACGATGGTCGAACGCGCTCCAAAGCCGCATTCGACGAGTGTGGAATTCCAGTCCGCAGCGTTGCCACCAATTCCGCAGGGGGTTTCGGCGCGGGAGCGGAACGCAGCAGGGTCTCGAGGATCTCTGGATCGGGGTTCATGGGATTAGCGGGCTGAAATGGACGGGCGATGGGGGTGGGGAGTGGCGATGGTCCGACGAAGTTGCTCCAGCGCCCGGCGCACCCGGTGCTTGACCGTGCTGGACGCAATTTCCAGAGCTTTGCCGGTCTCCTCGATGCTCAACCCCTGGTAATAATGGAGATGGATGGTGTCGCGAAGTTCCGGCTCCAGGCGATCCACCGCCCCATAGACGACCGATTTGTCATCTCTGGCTGCGGAAATCACGTCCGGCCCCACCCGTTCATCGGCCAGACAAGTCCACCATTCATCGGGCATCGACTGATTTCGCCTCTCCCGGCGGAGCCAGTCGATATAGGTCCGATAGGCGATGCCATGAAGCCAGGAGGACAGGCTCGATTTTCCAGCAAACCCCGGCAGCGCAATCCAGACCCGACAAAAGGTCCGCTGGGTGAGCTCCACCGCATCCGCATCCGTCCCCGCGAGGCGCCGGAGAAACGCATAAATTCGTCCGTGAAACCGGTCAATCAATTGGCCGGCGACATCTTCAGCCTTTCCGTAGATGAATTCCTCGCCAGTGGGATCAGGTTCTTTCATGACGGTTCTCTGGATGAGTCGGAACAGAAGGCGAAGATGGACAACACAAAGTGAGCGCGCCCCTCAAAAAGTGCTTCCAGTTCGAGAGAATCCACCGAATCTCTTGGTCAACCCAGATTCGTTGGATGGAACAGAACCCGGTGGAACGTGATGATTGGGGTGATCCATCAAAAATGTGACATTTTGGAAACAATGCCATCGTTTTGTGACTTGCCCGCCGGAGGTTCCCCTTTAGCCTCTGGCCGTCAAAACCGACGCCACCCCTCCAACGGCGTTGGGGTGGGCTTGGATCTTCGCATGAAAAGCCAGGCCCCGGTGAACGTCCTGTTTAATGTCAACCGTCGGCCCAGCCGTGAAGCCGAGCACTCCGAAAACCTCCTTTCGACCGCTGAAGGGGCCCATTTTAATTTTTTGCCACCGATGACCTCCCGACCTTTTTTCAACCCACCCGTCCACTGCTACCGGCACTCCCGGGGTTTCACCCTGATCGAACTGTTGGTGGTCATCGCCATCATTGCCATTCTGGCGGGGATGTTGTTGCCGGCCTTGAGCAAGGCCAAGGAAAGCGCCCGGATGGCTCAATGCACGGCCAACCTCCATCAGATCAGCATTTCATCGACGATGTACGCCGATGACAACAACGACGCCTACTTTTCCCTCGGGACTGTGGGCGCACCGGACCTTCCCAATGGAGGGGAATGGTACGCCAACCCCCGCTCACAAATCGAATTGCCGGCCAGCGACAACAACTCCTACTGGGCCGTCGGCTATAAAAAGTATTTCGCGAACACCCACAAACTTTTTGCCTGCCCCAGTGCGACCGTCGTCGATGAGTGGCATGACGCCGGGCTCTACTATCCGCACGATTTCTGGGCCAATTCCTGCTACGGCCTCTGTGATTACCTCATCAAGCCCTGGACTGGAAAAAATACCCAGTATGGCACCTCATCCCGTCGGGCGCTGAAGCGGGCCAATTACCTCAGCCCGACGACCACCATTTTTTGCCAGGACTCCGCTGAACAAAAAAACGAGGGCGAAGAAGACACCCTCGGCCTGTTTCCTGGCTACGAAGGCAGCGGATGCCTCTCCCAATGGGGTCCCGGCAGCGGGTTGCAGTCCCTCTACAAAGGGGTGGATTTGACCAAGGGGTGGTGGCGCCACAACAACCAATGCGTGACCTTGTGGGTGCCGGGCAACGTGAGCCGCATCAAGCGGGTACCACTGAAAAAAGGTGTGGACTACCGCTGGTACACCGGTGAAGTGCCAGAGCAATCCCCAAAATTTTAACAGGCTTTCGCCACTTTCCGACATGAACCGCGCTCTGCATCGGATCTCCCTCCGGGTGATGACCACCATCGCCTGCACCACTTTCGTCATCTCCGCGGGCTGCGACCGCGGATCCAAGGCTCCACCCGAGCTGACGGTTCAACAGCTCAAGGAAAACCTCGACGCCCGATTCCGAAATTCCTCATCCGAGGCCAAATCCGCCGAGGCGAACCTCGCCACGGCTCTTCAGAGCGGCGATATGTCGCTGGCCTTCTCGGAAGCCCGGGCGCTTTCAGCCAATCCAGAACTCAGTTCCGAAGAGCGAGCCGCAGCCGCACAGGCCGTGGTTTCGACCTTCAAGGAGCTCAAAAAAGCTGCCGATGGCGGAGACAAACAGGCCGAGGACGTCGTCCACGCCTACCTTTCCACCCGCTAGTCACCGGGTCTCTCCATGAACCAACCCCTGCGTATCGAAGGTCGCGGACCCTCACGTCGTAGCGCAGACATTCACGTCCGATTTTGGAGGTCCTCCCTACCCATGGTCATCTCGATGCGTATTTCTCTCCGATTCTTGCTGTTATTTGTTTCGTCCGTTTTCCTCCGGGAACTTCAAGCCGAAAGCCTTCCCGGCGTTCGCCATTTTGTGGTGATTGGCTGCGATGGGATGAGCCCGGACGGCATCGAACGTTCCCAGACACCGGTGATGCACGGATTGATGCAGCGCGGCGCATTCTCCCTGCATGCCCGGGCCGTCCTGCCGACCGTCAGCAGCCCGAACTGGGCTTCCATGATCATGGGAGCCGGTCCCGAGCAGCATGGCGTCACCTCCAACGAATGGGAGACCAATAAATTTGAGATCGAGCCCATTGTCCGGGGTCCGGGCGGTATGTTTCCCACCATTTTTGGAGTGCTTCGCGAGCAGAAGCCGACGGCTTACCAGGCGGTGTTTCATGATTGGGACGGCTTTGGACGGCTGTTCGAGCGGGCATCCGTGAATCAGATCGAGCACCCGGAAGGGCCCACCAATACGGTCGACCGCGCCATTCTTGCCCTTCGGGAGCATCATCCGGAGCTGACCTTCATCCATCTCGACCACGTCGACCATGCCGGTCACACTTTTGGTTGGAAGAGCCCCGAGTATGACGCTGCGGTGGAGGTCGCCGACCGATTGATTGGACAGGTGATCGACGCCATGAAACAAGCGGGTATGGCGGAGGATACCGTCCTGCTCGTCACAGCGGACCACGGGGGCAAGGGAACCCACCATGGAGGATTCACCATGGAAGAGATTGAGATCCCGTGGATTCTGTCGGGGCCCGGAGTGAAGCGGGGCCATCCGCTGAAGACCTTCGTCAATACCTACGACACGGCCGCCACGATCGCCTATGCGTTGGGGGTACGCCCGCCGGCGGAATGGATTGCCGTCCCGGTGACCGAGGCGTTCGAAAAGGCCAGGTAGAAACTGCAACCCCTGGATACCGGAGAGCGGTCGCTGGCGGACTCAACGGACCGAGGGGGCTGCACTCCCGTGACGCCCCATCGACCGACAGCAGAATGTCCTCTGAGCGATTCCACCGAAATCGGCGTCCGCTGCCACACCTCTTCGGTCGCGATCGTCCGTCCCTCAGGCAGGTAATTCCGCGACGGTCGTTTCCAACTGCCGGAGTTTTGCCTGCCAATCGGCCAGCCGACTCTGGTGTTCTGCCAGCACGGCGGGAGGAACTTTCTGAACGAAGCTCGGGTTCCCCAGCTTGTCCTCGGCCTTCTTGATTTCTGATCGCGCCTTGTCGATTTCCTTGGCGAGGCGTGTCCGTTCTGCCGTCACATCGATCAATCCCGTCGCCGGGAGAAAAATCTCGCCCAATTCGTTGGACGCCGTCGGGGTCCCCTTGGCCGGCGTCCACTCCGGGCCGGCTATGGTGAGGGACTCGGCATTGAGCAGCAGACGAAGGACTTCCACCTCCTCGGGCGGCAGGGATCCGGACGGACGGAAGACGAACGGCACCCGCTTGTTGGATGGAACACTGGCCTGAACCTTGAGAGTCCGCCCCAACGTGACCAGGGCATACTTGGTGGTCGCCACCCGGTCCGCCGTCTCATCCAGTCCAAAGTATTCGCGCTCCTCCGACGTCAAGGGCTTGGGCCACGTGGCCCTCATGATGGTGGTGGCTCCGCGATCCTCGGGGAGATCCTGCTGATATCCCAATCCATGCCAGAGCTCCTCGGTGATGAACGGAAGGAAGGGATGGAACAACCGGAGCGTATTGCCGAGGATGAAATCGATGACCGCGACTTTGTTCCGGGCCAGTCGGAGAACGGCGGGAGGAACCGTGGCCACATCCTCCGGACGCACGAGGGCGGCCTTGCTGGCCTCAACGAACCAATCGCAGTACTCACTCCAGAAGAACCGGTAGAGGACCGAGGTTGCCTCGGAGAAATTGTATCCGTGCAGCGCGTCCGTCACCTCCCGGATGGCCTGATCCAGCCGGATCAATATCCACCGGTCATCGGAGGAGAGAATGGAAGGATCGATCTCGGCTTCCACCGAGTCGGGTCCCAGGTTTTGCATTTGCCGTAAGCGGCAGGCATTCCACAGTTTGTTGCAGAAGTTCCGTCCCAACTCGACTGCCTGCTCATCAAAGAGAATGTCCTGACCGAGCGGAGCCGAGCGCATCACCCCAAACCGCAGGGCATCGGCCCCATACGAACCGATCAGGTCGAGAGGGTCGGGGGAATTGCCCAGGGATTTGGACATCTTCCGCCCCTGCTTGTCGCGGATGATGCCGGTGAAATAGACATTCTGGAACGGCTCGGCCCCCATGTACTCGTAGCCCGCCATGATCATCCGGGCCACCCAGAAGAAGATGATGTCGGGTCCGGTGACCAGGTCGGTGGTGGGGTAGAACGCCTTCAACCACGGATTCTGCCGGTCTTCCTCCGGGTTACCAGTCCAGCCCATCGTGGCAAAGGGCCAGAGCCAGGAGCTGAACCAGGTGTCGAGCACATCGG
>CAIPFS010000061.1 GCA_903864375.1 uncultured Verrucomicrobiota bacterium | reverse complement strand
GCGTGCGTGCTAGCGCCCTCTAATAGCTCAATGAGCGCGTTAGCGCTTACCTCTAAACTATCGGTCACGCTCTTAGTCTCTTGCGTAGTTGTCATTAGATTAACCCTTTTCTTGTTAGTTGTCCGGCTAGGTACCGGCCAAGACCGGTGAACTGCTGGTGAGTCTGGCGGGACGTCATAGCGTGGTGGTCATCGAGCACGACATGGTTTTTGTCCGGCAGATTGCCCGCAAGGTGACCGTCCTCCACCAGGGGCATGTCCTGTGCGAAGGATCGGTGGATGACGTGCAGAACAACGAACGGGTGATTGAGGTCTATCTCGGCCGGAAGAAGCGGGGGGAAACAACATGATCCAGCTTTCGGATATCACCGTTTCCTACGACGGCTCCCGCATCCTGCGCGGTGTCAACCTGACCGTGCCGGAGCAGGGACTGGTCTGCCTCATGGGGCGGAATGGAGTCGGAAAAACCACGACCTTGAAGGCGATCATGGGGTTGGTCCGCACGGATGGGGGCACCATTCGTCTCGGGACAACCGACCTCACCTCCATGCGCACCGAGGAGCGTTCCCGAAGCGGTGTGGGCTTTGTTCCCCAGGGCCGCGACATTTTCCCCAATCTGACCGTGTGGGAAAACCTGAAGTTGAGCCTGGTTCTTCACGGCCCCCACGAGAAGGGCGAATTGGATCGGGTCTTGGAATTATTTCCGGTCTTGAAGGAGATGCTGGCCCGGAAGGGTGGGGTATTGAGTGGTGGCCAGCAGCAGCAACTGGCCATTGCCCGGGCCCTCCTGACCCATCCCCGGGTGCTTCTGCTGGATGAGCCCACCGAAGGAATCCAGCCCAATATCATCGATCAAATTGGTGAGGCCCTTATCAAGATCAAGCAGGAGGGAAAGATCAGCATCCTTCTGGTCGAACAGTACCTCGACTTTTGTCTGACGGTGGGGGATCGCTTCTACATCATGGAACGGGGTGCGATTGCAGAGGAAGGTCCGATCGCCCGGCTGAATGATGAAAAAGTTCGAAAACTGCTGACGGTGTGAGCGTCCGGTTTCAAGCGGGTACGGACCAACGGCTCTGCAGGGACGGATTCCCTTCTGGATCCTCTTCGCTGGGGGTCGGGCTTGTGGACGGGATGAGCACCGTCCTTTCGGCCCGTTCCTCGGCACCAGTGCGCCTGCTGACTCCCCGTTCCCGGGGAACGGCAGTTTGGGCCTTTCTCAGTGGATTGGGAGGGGGATTGGTGGGCGGGGATGAGACGTCGTCGTCCGTTGAAATTGGCCGCGGGGCACGTTGCCTTCTGGGTACCCCCTCCTCGACCAAGGTCTATCGAACTGCATCCCCCCGCGGTTGCCGGCAACATCTTCGAGCCTCGGTTGGCGAGGGAGGCCTGCTGGTTTGCCTTCCGGATCGGGTTCAGCCGTTTTCCGGGTCCAGGTTTGAACAGCGCCAACGATTTGAATTGGAAACAGGTGCGAGCCTCGTCCTGGTGGACGGACTTTCCTCGGGACGACAGGCATGCGGTGAACGATGGGCCTTTGATCGATACTCCAGTTGCAATGAAATCGAGGTCGACGGTCGGTGCCGGTTCTGGGATTCCGTTTGTCTGGATCCGTCGGATGGTCCGGTGGCGGGGGCGCAACGCATGGGCAGGTTCAACGTCTTTGTTTTGATGGTCCTGGTGGGACCGATGCTGGTCGCCCCCTCAGCGCTGCTCCTGGCACGGGTTGGGTC
>CAIPFS010000060.1 GCA_903864375.1 uncultured Verrucomicrobiota bacterium | reverse complement strand
GCTTCAGGCCCTGGAGCTCCCTGGGATCGTGCACCGGGAATGGCATGGTCATCGCCTCCATGAAATTGGTGAAAGCCTCGTGCTTCACGACCACGCTTTTGCCATCGGCGCCCAGGCTTCTGACTTCACCGACTCCGGGGTAGTTGGTGATGGATCCGGGAGCCTCCACCTTGGGGGACGAGGGCGAGGGCGTCGAATCGCACCCGGCTCCGCATCCCAGGACGAAGATGATGATGAAAACGGGGAAGAATCGACGCATAACCGATGGAGGAAGCATAGGCAGAGGCGGTTCCGGCGGCAACCCATGCTGCCGATGGGAGGGTGAGCGCGGGTGTCGAGGACTGTTTTGTCGCGCATTGCCCTTGCACGCAGGGCCGCGCTTCTCCTAAATGCCGTTGCCAGGGCCCATGGAACGCGGACCTGCAAACCCCGCCAGGGTCGGAAGACAGCAACGGTAGCTGGCTCCCGTCTGCCGTGGTCACCCTGGTATTTCTATTTTCGACGTTTGAAGGGAAGGCCCGCCCTACGCAGGGGCGGCCTTCCGTGGTTAACCGATGTCCTACCAGGTCATAGCCCGGAAATACCGGCCGCAGCGGTTCGAGGACGTGGTGGGGCAGGAACATGTCACCACCACGCTCATGAACGCCATTCGGGCTGGCCGAATCGCCCATGGCTACATCTTTTGCGGACCCCGTGGGACCGGAAAAACCACCCTGGCCCGCATTTTTGCCAAGGCACTGAACTGCACGGGCGGGCCCAAGGCCGATTTTTCGGTGGATGACCCCCGGGTTCGCGAGATCACCGAAGGCAGGTCGCTGGATGTCCTGGAAATTGACGGGGCCAGTAACAACGGGGTCGAGCAGGTTCGGGAATTACGCGATACCGCCCGTTTTGCTCCCGCCTCGGGCACCTACAAGATTTACATCATTGACGAGGTGCACATGCTTTCGACGGCGGCTTTCAACGCCCTGTTGAAAACGCTGGAAGAACCGCCCGCCCACGTCAAATTCCTGTTCGCCACAACGGACCCGGAGAAGGTCCTGGTGACCATCCTCAGCCGTTGCCAGCGGTTTGATCTGCGCCGCATCCCGGCCGCTTTGATTTCAAAGCACCTCGCGTGGATCGCCTCCCAGGAGGGAGTCACGCTGGATGATGCCGCCTTGTTTGCCATTGCCCGCGGGGCGGAGGGAGGCATGCGGGACGCGGAATCGACGCTGGACCAGTTGATCAGCTTTTGCGGCAACCGGATTGAGGAGTCGGATGTCCTTTCGATGTTTGGCCTTGCGGCCCGACGACAGCTTCTCGATCTCCCCGGAGCCATCCTGGGTTCGCAGCCCGGCGTGGCCCTCCGTCTCCTCGATGAACTGGCCCGTAGTGGCAAGGATTTGGGCCGGCTGCTCAACGACGTCTCCAATCATTTTCGAAATCTGCTGGTGTACCACATCAGCAAAGGGGATCGCAGCCTGCTGGAGGCAACAGAATCTGAATTTGAAGTCCTGGCGGCCCAGACCCGCATCATCGAAGTGGAGTCGCTGACCCGCGTCCTTGAAAGCCTCAGCCAGGCGGAAAGCCACCTGCGGGACGCACCATCCAAGCGCATCTTTCTTGAGGTCGCCCTTCTCAAGGCGATCGAAGCTCGAAATGCCATCAGCCTGGACGTGGTCCTTCGCCAGCTGAATGCGCTGCGGGCCGCTGCGCCCGCCTCAACCCCGGCTGCCGGGCCGGGTCCGGCAGTTGCAATTGCTCCCAGCCCGTCGGCCCCGCGAGAGTCGGTGGTACGGTCGGCCGTGGAGGAACCCCGGCCGGATTCCGGCCCCGGTCCCCTCACGGCCTCCGTTCCAGAAACGCCGGTCACTCCCTCTCGCGTTCAAACGATTTCTCCTCCTGCGGGATCCTCTTCGTCTCCCTCCGCTCCGGAGGCGGTTCCTAATCCCGTGGTGGTGAAGCCGGCGTTGCCGGAAAAACCGGTGGCTGCTCCTGCGCAACCGATTGCCGACGTCTCCCCGGACACGGTCTGGTCCGCGCTGCTGCAACAGATCACCACGGAACCGATTTTTCTGGCGCAAATGGCCCACGGACGCCCTCTGTCCTGGGCGGCCGGAGTTCTTTCGGTGGAATTTCCCCTGGCGGAGTATGAACTGCTCAATGCGACCTCCCAATTGAACAAGCTGCGGGCTTATCTGCATCAGGGTGGGTTTCCCCGGGGTGAAATTCGACTGGTGGAGGGTGCCGCACCACCACCCATCGAAGTGCCGAAGGCCGCACCGATCCAGCGCGCGGCACCGAAGCCACCCGAGCCCAAGCCGGCCAAGCCTCAACCGGTCCGCCTCAACAAGGAGGAATTTCTGAACGACCCCGCCATCCGGGCGGCCATTGAGGTTTTTCGCGCTCAATTAATCGAAGTCCGGGCTCCGGGTGAGTCATCAGCTGCCACCTAGGCCGGGTCATTGCATTTTACCCCAATTCCATGTCGAACATTGGCAAGATCATGAAACAGGCCGCCCGTCTCGAACAAGAGATGGCGCGGGTTCAGCAATCCCTGGCCCTCAAGACTGTCGAGGGCACTGCCGGCGGCGGCACCGTCAAGGTGGTCGCCCGCTGCGACCAGACGATCGCCTCCATTTCCATCGCCCCGGCGGCCGTCAATCCGTCGGATGTGGCTTTTTTGGAGGACCTGGTGCTGACCGCTGTCAATCAAGCGCTCACTCAGGCTCGGGAAACGTCCCAGCGGGAAATGAGCGCGGTGACCAAGGGGATCAGCATTCCCGGTCTGATGTGACCTGACCTGACGTGACTGCCCTGCCTGCACCTCTGGTCCAATTGGCAGCTGCCCTTGGACGATTGCCGGGCATTGGTCCGCGGTCCGCCGAGCGGCTTTCCCTCCACCTCGTTCAGACCGACCGGCAGTTCGTTGAGCATCTTGCCACGGTGCTGGTGGGGGCGCGCAACTTGGTTGGCCCCTGCCAGACGTGCGGGGCGTTAACCGAAATCCAGCCGTGTGGAATCTGTGCGGACGCCAGCCGCGACGGTTCCGTGCTTTGCCTCGTCGAACGTCCTGTCGACATCTTTGGCTTCGAAAAATCCCGCTCGTTCAAGGGACGTTACCACGTCCTCGGCGGAAAGCTGAGTCCAACCCAGGGGATAGGGCCGGAAGACCTCCGAATCGCCGAACTGGAGCGTAGATTGTCCACGGAGGAGTCACCGAAATCATTCTCGCCCTTGGTTCAGACGTCGAAGGTGATGCCACCAGTCATTACCTCGCGCGCCGGTTGCGGGCCGCGGGTCTCAAGGTGACGCGCCTTGCCCAGGGGCTTCCAGTGGGCAGCGGCCTCGAGTACGCCGATGAATTGACCCTGGGCCGTGCCCTCGAGGGGCGCCGCGAAATGTCCCCGGGGTGAAAATTTTAGACCAACAATCCCATGCCCCCACCCCAAGCGGCCGTCTTCGATATTGGCAAGGTGCTGCTCGACTTCGATTTCCAGCGCAGCGCGAACAATTTGAGCCCGGATAGTAATTTGACACCGGCGCAGTTCCGAGAACTCCTCGATCAATCTCCTCTGCTTCATCGCTACGAAACCGGGCAGTTGACCTCCCAGAAATTCTACCACGAGGTACAGGTTCGTTCCGGATATCGGGGTTCGTTCGATCAATTTGCACCCGGATTCGCCGATATGTTTACAGAAATCCCCCGCATGACGGCCCTGCTGGCGGAATTTCGACGTCGAAAGATTCCCACCTATATCTTCAGTAATACCAATGAACTGGCGGTTCGTTGGATGTACGCTCAGTACCCGTTCATGGCTGATTTTGATGAATATGTCTTCAGCTTTGAAGCGAGGGCGATGAAGCCTCAGGAAGAGATTTACGAGGCTTTGGAACAGCTCAGTGGGTTCTCCGGCGGCGAATTGTTCTATATGGACGACCGCCCTGAGAATGTGCTGGCCGGACGGGATCGCGAATGGCGGGGCGTGGTTCATTCGGACCCGGAAGTCACCTGGCGGGCCGTCGAAGAAGTCTTTGGTTGGACCGGACCCGGTTGATCCCCAGGCTCCGGGGGATGGCATGGAGAATATGAAGAAAGGCGTCGCCCCGGTTTGGAAAGTAGCGTCACTCGGTAGATCCACGGCCTGCCTCCGCCGGGGTCCCGGGGCGATGTTTCTGGAGGTCCTTGCACCCGATCTCTTTCGATTCCGGGTGGTCCCTGATGCCTTGCGACCCGGTGATGGTTCCTTTGCCGTCGTTGGAAAGCCCTTGGAGTCAAGCATCGCTAATTTCCAGGTTCATCGCGGTTACCTCGAAGCCCGCACATCGGTGGCCACCTTCCGACTGTCGCTGCGCACCGGTACCTGGCGGTTGACGGATACCTTTGGACTGCCGGTCTTTGAATCACTTTCTCCTGTGGCTGGCCCGTCCGGTTCGGAGGCCACCGTGGAGTTGGCCCTGGCCGTCGGAGAGTCGATCTTTGGAATGGGGGAGAACACCGGCTCCTGGAACCTCCGGGGACGCCGTCGGGATTTCTGGAATACCGATGTGCTCGGGTTGGCCCCGGCCATTTACCCTGGAATTCCATCCCTCTATGTCTCGATTCCCTTTGCCCTCTCGCTCCGGGATGGGCGGGCTGCAGGTCTGTTCTGGGATAATCCCGGACGCCAGCTTTGGGATGTGGGCGCCCAACGCCTCGACCAGTGGACAATGACCGCGTCCACCGGAGCGATCGACCTCTATCTCTTTGCCGGGCCAGGTGTATCCGATGTGGTGGGACGCTACACCGAATGGACCGGGCGCATCCCGCTCCCGCCTCGTTGGGGTCTCGGTTTTCACCAATGCCGGTACTCCTACGCCAGCCGGCGGGAGTTCGAGCGGATCGCCCGGGAATTTCGACGCCGAAAATTGCCGTGCGACGCCCTCTATTTGGACATCCATCACATGGACGCCTTCCGGGTGTTCACCTTTGGTGCCGACTTTCCAAAACCCGGTGAAATGATCCGACGACTGGGGAGGCAGGGGTTCCGGGTGGTGACAATTGTCGATCCGGGAG
>CAIPFS010000059.1 GCA_903864375.1 uncultured Verrucomicrobiota bacterium | reverse complement strand
GTCCGGGTGCGGGCATCGTACCGGCTGATGCGGGCCAATCCCGTATCGATGACAAAACGGATTCCCGGCAACGTCAACGAGGTCTCGGCCAGGTTGGTCGCAACGATCACCTTTCGTCGGGAGGTCGGGGCAAAAACCCGCTGCTGGTCGGCATTGCTGAGGCGACCATACAGCGGGATCACTTCGGCAGAACGACCGCAACGCCCGGCGACGAGGTCGACCGTTTCCCGAATGTCGCGTTCGCTGGGCATGAAGACCAGGACGTCCCCGGCGGTATGATCCTGGATCAGGTTTTCGGCCCATTGCGCCGCCGCATCGACATAGGTGCCGGTGCCATCCTCCGGGTCAATTTCGTCCGGCGGCGCATAATGCACCGCCACCGGATACATGCGTCCTGAAACCTCAACCACTGGAGCATCGCCAAAGGCCCTGGAGAATGAGCCGGTATCAATGGTCGCCGATGTGATGACCAGCTTGAGATCGGCCCGCCGCTCCAGTAACCCCTTGAGATACCCCAATAAAAAATCAATGTTGAGCGATCGCTCGTGAGCCTCATCAATAATGATGGCGTTGTATTCCGACATCAACGGGTCGCCCTGCGTCTCCGCCAGCAGGATGCCGTCGGTCATGAACTTGATGAAGGTATCGGGCCCGGTTCGGTCATCGAACCGAATCTTGCAACCGACTTCCCGTCCCCAACTCACTTGCAATTCCTCTGCAACACGCTGGGAAATGGAGGTCGCAGCAACCCGGCGGGGCTGGGTGCACCCGATCATCCCCTCAATGCCCAGTCCGGCATCCAGGCACATTTTAGGGATTTGGGTCGTTTTACCGGAACCGGTTTCCCCGGCGATCACAACGACCTGGTGATGGCGGAGCGCTTCGACGATCTCGTCACGCCGTGCCGTGATGGGAAGGTCCGGAGCATAGCTGGTCGCGGGTCGCCCCTGACGCCGACGTTCGCAGGCAGCGGCGGAATTCTGCGCCTCCTGCAGCAGTGACTCCAGCAACCGCCCCGGAACCGTCCCCTTTCCGTCGCGCAAGGCCTGGATGAGGCGGGCCCCCAACCGATTCCAGTCGGTCAGACGGCACCTGGGCAACAACGCCCTCAATTGTTCGATGGTTGGATCGGCCATTCCCTGAAAGGAGCATGGAGGAAGCACCCGTCTTGTGGAATGGGATAGATTGCCTGCCTTTTCCGATTGATGCCTGCGATGGAAGCGTGATTACTCAGGGAATAGATTATGGCCCAACCCGAATCCGTGACGCCCCCTCGCACTGGAACCCCTCCCGCAACCGGTGGCGGAACCAGCAGCGGACGACTCCTCTCCCTGGATGCCCTCCGCGGTTTTGACATGTTCTGGATCATGGGAGCCGACGCCTTGGGGAACGCCATCGGTGCCGTTGTGGGAAAACCGCCCGAACCGGTGGGACCGGGACAGGAGGCACCTTTCAGTCTGGCCCATACGATTGTGGATCAGCTGGAGCACGTGGAATGGGCGGGATTTCACTTTGAAGACCTCATTTTCCCGATGTTTGTTTTCATGGCCGGGGTTTCCCAGGTGTTTTCGTTGACCAAGCTGCAGGAAAAGGAAGGCACCGGCGCCGCTCTCTGGCGATTGCTGAAACGGACGCTTCTTCTCTACGTGATTGGTCTCTTTTACTACGGCGGCTTCAACGGGACTTTCGAACATATCCGCCTGCTGGGCGTGCTCCAGCGCATTGCCCTGGCCTCCGGAGCGGCCGGAGCCCTCTTTTTACTGTTCCGCACCCGGGCGCTGGTCGGAATCACGGCGG
>CAIPFS010000058.1 GCA_903864375.1 uncultured Verrucomicrobiota bacterium | reverse complement strand
GGCCTTGGTCCTATACTTGTCTCAGGCGCACCGGGCCGTAGGCTTTGACCATGTCGTTGAAAGAAAACCTGGCGAAAGTCAGGGAACGGATGGAACGGGCCTGCCAACGCGCAAATCGCGACCCTGAGTCGGTCGTTTTGGTGGCCGTCAGCAAGAACCAGTCGGCGGATCGGGTCGCCGAGGCCGTCGATTGTGGATTGACCCTCTTTGGTGAAAATCGCGTTCAGGAGGCGAAAACAAAGATTCCTCTCAGTCCCGGTCCGACTCGATGGCATTTCATTGGCCACTTGCAGTCCAACAAGGCGCGCGATGCTGCATCGCTTTTTGACATGATTCAAAGCGTCGACAGTCTGGAATTGGGCGCTGAATTGCAAAAGCAGGCCGAAAAGCAGGCGCGAACTCTGCGCGTCATGCTTGAAGTGAACGTGGCCGGCGAGTCGTCCAAGTTCGGCTGGCATCCTGAAAAGGTCCTGGCGGAATTGTCAGCGTTCAATCAATTCAACCGGTTGGAACTGCATGGATTGATGACCGTGGCCCCATACTCCACTGAAGCCGAGAAAGTGCGTCCGGTGTTCAGGCGCCTTCGGGAACTACGAGACCGCTGTGCGGATCAGTTGGGAGCGCCATTGCCCGAATTGAGCATGGGCATGAGCGGGGACCTGGAAGTGGCGATTGAAGAAGGAGCCACCCTCGTCCGGATAGGGACGGCCCTGTTTGGCCCCCGGATTCGATCCCGGGACACTGCAGAGGCGGGCTAGAAAGGGACATTTTCCATGGTATACGGTCATTCTTTCATGGCCCTGCGGAGACATTTCGAGAATCAGCGCAGGCGATGGAGCGATGCGGGTGCAAGTCGGCAATCCCGCCGAATGACATTTCGCGTGCCCATCTTGCTCCTGTTCGCCTGGATTGCGTCGGTCCCTGCTCCAGCCGCGGTCTATTTTGTGTCCCCTCAAGGAAACGACAATCGCTCTGGGGAAAGCCCTGCCGAAGCCTGGAAAACCGTCGATCGGGTCAATCGCCATATCCAGGAACGCGGCCTTCGGCCGGGTGATGCGATTCGATTCCGTGGAGGAGGCCGCTTTCCGGGACATCTGGTCATCGACGGTTCGCCAGGGGGGACCGAATCGGGGCCAATCCTTGTGTCCAGCTATGACAGCGGTCGCGCCACCCTCCTGCCCGCGGGACAGACAGGCATCCTTATCCGTGAAACCCCCTGGGTGACCGTTTCGAATCTGAATCTGGAAGCGGGTCAGGGCAACGATGGCGATGGTATTCGTTGCGATCGCGTCCGGCAGGGACCCACTCGAATTCCGGGTCTGACCATCCGGGATTGCACCATCACCGGATTCGCCTGGCACGGGATTATGGTGGACGCTCTTCAGCACACCAATGGCTTCGAACGGATACGGATTGAAGATTGCGTGACCTCCCGAAATCGACATGCCGGAATCATGATTTATGGCGGCAATCCGACCGGTCGAACCGGCTACCCGCACTCCGATCTTGCCGTCCGGCGTTGTCTGGCAGCGGATAACCCAGGAGACCCGGACCTGCTGCAACATCACTCCGGTAGCGGAATTTTTGTCGATGGGGTCGACTCGGGCGAGGTCACCGACTGTGTCTCCGCCGGCAACGGTGCAGAGTGTCGGAGTGAGCGTGGGGGACCCGTCGGTATTTGGGCTCACGCCTCCCGGCGGATTGTCATCACGCGTTGCGAGTCTTTTGGGAATCAATCGTTGCTTCGCGATGGCGGCGGTTTTGACCTCGACGGAGGCTGCGAGGACTCGATCTTGAGAGGTAATTTTTCCCACGACAACCATGGCCCCGGGTTTTTGGTCTATACCTATCACGGTGCCCCGTATGCCGACCGGGGATGCCGGATCCTGGAAAATATTTCGATCCATGATGGGGCGCGGGGGAGCGGTTACGCTGGAGTGGAGGTCGGTGCAGAGGATGGTTGCCGGATCTCTGAATTGGAGGTGGCGCGCAATACCGTGATTGCCCCGTCGGGCTCGGTGGGAGCCGTCCGCATCTCAGGTCACAACATCCAGGCGGTCATTCGCGATAACCTCGTGCTGGCACCTGAGCACGGGGTATTGGTGACTTTGTCAGGCTTTCAGCACAAATTATCGTTTGAGGGGAACCGGTATTGGCGGACCGATGGAATTCCGGTTTTCCTGGTGGATGCCCAATGGCCTGTTCCCTCCCTGGAACTCTGGAGGAATTCCACGGGACCGGAGACTCGGTTTACGGCACGGAATGAGGTGTTCGTGAATCCAAAGCTGAAGGGGAATACCGGATGGTCGACGCGATATCGGGAGCGAACGCCACGATGGCCGGATTTAAATCATCCATTGGGTACCGGAGTGGGTGCCCCATTGGTGCGGCCCTGACGCAAAGGCTTTTTTCCTTCCACAAAGGCCATTCGTTTCACCGGTCGAAATTGGTCGAGCGGCCGCCTTGTCCCTGGCAAATTCGATTCAAATCGAAACCAGGCTTGTCCCCGTTGCCTCAAACGGTTTCGCTGTTTGCCTCTTCCATGGCTTGGTCCCAGGTCTACGATCCACTATCGAATCCGGCTCTTTCGACCGCTGTTGCGGCGGTGCCGGTCGTGGCCCTCCTCGGGTTGCTGGCTTCAGGGCGCGTCCGCGCCTGGTGGGCCGCACTCATTGGCCTCGGCATGGCTGCTGCCATCGCGATTTTGGCCTTTGGAATGCCGGCGGCGATGGCCTTCGGGGCGGTGGGATATGGTGCTGCCTACGCGCTGTTTCCCATTGGCTGGATCATTGTGAATGTGTTGTTCCTACATCGGCTCACGGTCCTTTCCGGGCGATTCGACGAACTTCGTATGCAGTTGGCCAGTTGGGTTCCTGACCCGCGCATCCAGGTGATTCTGATCGCCTTTGGCTTTGGGGCCTTTGTCGAGGGGGCAGCCGGATTTGGTGCCCCCGTGGCCATTACGGCAGCGCTTCTTTTGCAGTTGGGCTTTGCTCCGCTTCAGGCAAGTGGTCTGGCGCTGATTGCCAATACCGCCCCAGTGGCTTTTGGGAGCCTTGGAATACCACTGTTGACACTGCAGCAGGTGACGGGACTCGACTTGCATGGCCTTTCCGCCATGGCAGGACGCCAATTACCGCTGTTTTCTGCTTTGATACCTGCCTGGATTGTTGCGGTGTATGGCGGTTGGAAGGGACTGCGTTCGGTTTGGCCCATTGCGGCAGCGGCCGGGATCAGCTTCGGGGTG
>CAIPFS010000057.1 GCA_903864375.1 uncultured Verrucomicrobiota bacterium | reverse complement strand
GACCCAACGGGGGCTCCGGATATCTCCCTCAAAACCATCGCCGAAAACCAGCTCGACCTTTCCTCCCTCTGGATGAAAAAGGCCAGTGGCCCCGTCAAGCGAACCGGTCCGGCCCTTCTGCCCGCCCCGGTCGAACAAGCCCCATTGTTCACCCCAAACCCAATAGCCCCCCTCCAATGAGCGACACCCCGGAATCATTTACCCGCGTCGACGGCAGGATTTCCCAAGCCGAAGCCCGCGACCTCCAGCGGCGTGTTGTTGCCCTTCAATCCGATGTGATCAATCTGATTCTCGAACGAGGCAACCTCGAAAAGCAATTGATCGCAGTCATCAAAGAACGCGACGAACTGCTGCGGTTAAAAAACGGAAAAGCCAACGCCGCTCAATCCATCAGTCAAATGATCAACGCCAATATTTGCCGCCCGCACGGCTTCACCCTGGTCGAACTCCTGACAGTGGTGGCCATCCTGGCGATTCTGCTGTGCGTGATTGGCCCGACGGTCAGTCGGTCACTCCGCCACGCCAGGCTGAGCATTGAGAACACCCGCCAATTTCACGCCCAGCGGTTGTCCGCCGCCTGGGACGGCGACACCACTAACGAAATCTTCTCCTGCCACAACTATCAGGAGATGACCAACACCGCCGAACTCCCTTGATCAGGAAAGGCCGCTGGACCCGATTCGCTACAACCGTGAAACACCTTCCAGATATTCTGATCATCCTCGGACTGATGATGGCGTCCACCTTTGCAGCCGCCTGCTGGTCCGCCATCACCAGCTGGAAAGACAACCGCAGCCGAGGCTGCATCCCAAAATAAAATGATCACCACCTCAGCGACAAAGCGAGTCCTCGATCCCTGCTGTGGCGGCCGCATGATGTGGTTTGACCGAGCCCACGCGGATGTTGTGTTTGGCGACCAACGCAGCGAAACGATCACCGTATCCGACCGCAGCCATGGTCGGAAAGATGGTACCCGGACACTGGAAATCCGCCCGGACATCCAGATCGATTTCCGCAAACTGCCATTTGCAGATTCCACGTTCCGGTTGGTGGCCTTCGATCCGCCACACCTGGTCAGTGCAGGCCCCCGTTCTTGGTTGCGCGCCAAATACGGCATGCTCGGCCAGAATTGGCGCACCGACCTTAGCCAGGGATTTTCGGAATGCTTCCGGGTACTACACCCCGACGGCGTCCTCGTGTTCAAGTGGAACGAGACACACGTCAAATTGTCTGAGGTATTGTCCCTGACTCCCCACGCCCCCTTATTCGGGCATACGTCCGGGAATAAAGGTTACACCCATTGGCTCGTGTTCATGAAACCGAGCACATTGAATCAATTCCCCCAATGACCCAGGCGGATTACAAAACCAGCGAGGACCGCGCCAAAGCCCTGCACAACTGGTTCTGCGGGCAAATGAACGTCAAGATAGCGTGGTCAATGGAATGGCTCCGTCGTTGGACCGAGTGGCTCGCCGCGGGATTCAACGGACCCGAACTCCGTCAAGTCATCCAATATCTCAAACGCGAGATTTCGATGGGCAAGCGGAACGCAGGAAGCCTTGCCCTGGTCAACCTGCTGAACCCGGAGACCTTCGGAAAAGACCTTTCCCTCTGCCAAATGGTCAAATCCGGCGCACTCGATCCCGACCGCAAGCTCAGCGCCCCACCCGACTCGCCTTCACGGCCCGCACCCGGCCCGGCCCCATACCAGATTGGCCAACGCGCCCCCAGGCCAGAACACAGCGAAGACGGTCCCACCGCCGCCCAGCTGGCCGAACACAACCGCCAGCAACTGGAACTGGAGAAACTGAAGAAGTCTTTATGACACTTTTGACACCATCGCGGGAAGAACTCGAAAGCGATTACTCGGATTACAGACATCTCCCTGCGCTATCGCTGATGAACCCCTATGCCCAATGGCTGATCACCGAAGGCAAAGACGTCGAGAACCGCACCTGGAAAACCAAATATCGTGGACAGGTTTTGATCCATGTCAGTCAAGGACAACTCTCCCGACGCGATCACGATCGAGCACTGGGTTTTGCTCTTGGTGCCAATATCTTCATGCCGCCACCACCCAAACGCGGAGGCATAATCGGCGTCGTTGAAATCGTCGACTGCGTCGACCATTACGACTCACCCTGGTTCTTTGGCCCTTGGGGTTTTGTCATCACGAATCCTCGCCAACTCCCATTCTGGCCCTGCAAAGGCAGCCTCGGCTTCTTCCGCCCAAATCTCGTTCTGCCATGAACCCAGCCCAAACCCAGCTTTACCTCCGCACATGGTCCGCCGCCTGGAAGGCCAACTGGCGCACCGACCGCGGATGCGTCCAGGCGTTGCACGATCCAGCCCGCAGCGAGTTGGCGCAGGCCGTTGAGGATACCGCCCGTGTCGTCGCCCATGGACAGCATCGGGCACCCAAGCAAGACGACATCCGGCACGCCGTTCACCGCGTCGCCCTGGGCCGCGACAAAAGCAGCAAAGATTTTTCGAACGGAGAATTCGACCGCGTCCTCTGCCTCCTCCGCCTGCTCATCGACCCCGACAACCTTGCCGAGCGCGTCCGCTGGGACAACCCCGACCACGACGCCCGCCATCGCCTCGTCTATGCGATCACCCGATATCCCGAAGCCTACGTCCGGACCATTTGCCTCAACAAATTCCGCACCTCGGATATCCAGCAACTCACCACCGCCCAGCTGCGCATGCTCGCCATGACACTGCGCCAGCGCAACCCCCAGCACGCCCCCGGCCCCGTCCGCAAAACCACCACCATCGTATCCATCGAAAAAATAGACGAACCCTTCTGACCGCATGCCACTTCTCGACTATAAAACCCTCGAATGGTTTCGGTTGGCTAACGCCGGAAACTATGTCGAAAAGCGACAATGGTTCTACCCATTCAAAACCCGTTTTTTGAACCGTTTTGGAACCCTTGAAGGCTGGGATTTTCAGACCATTGAGCACGAATGCTACCGCTGCAATGGAACTGGTTTAGTCGATATCGAAACAGGTGGTTCCCAAGGGATGGCGTTTCATCGGCAGTTTGACTGCAATCACTGCCGTTGTGGAGTTTACCGCACAAACCATCACTGGCTTCAGCGATGGGACCTCCAAGGGGCAACCTATCACATCCCCGAAGATCCGTGGCCACGGCCCACGGAATTCCGGGAAATCGAAGGCCGCATCACCCACCCGCAGCCCGAAAACCCAAACGCCTCGCGCCGCGCCATGCTTCGCCTTTTCCTGCGGCACGAGCCATTGCTTTGGGTCGATTACCACAAGTCAGCGTGGAAGCAAAAAGCCAACTGGCATCAATACCGTTGGCAAATGCGCCTGTTCCGACTCCGCGAAAAGTTAGACCTCTTTCCTATTCGAAAAAGCTACGACCCCAATTCAGACGTTCCCTTCTGACCTATGAACACCCAGCTAGACCTAATTCCAAAAAAGCAACTCCCCAGCCAATTGGAAGTCGAATGGCTGGTCAACACCCTGCGCGGATGCGACTGGACCACGGCCCAGGAGATCCTCGAGGCCCAACAACAGCCCACCACCGAAGAATTCAAGCGCCGCATCCGCACCCTCGTCAGCCAGAGCCAAGGCCGGATTGCCGGTGGACAAAAAGGCTACAAACTCGTTGCCGAAATGACCGCTGAAGAGTATCAACATTTCCGTAACTGGATGCTTGGCCAGGCCACG
>CAIPFS010000056.1 GCA_903864375.1 uncultured Verrucomicrobiota bacterium | reverse complement strand
TGCGGCGAGCCTTGGAGAGAATCTGGCCGACTACGGCGGACTGCTCCTGGGCCTGGATGCCTTCAAGAGCACGGAGCAGTTCAAGAACGGGAAACCGATTGGCGGATTGACACCCATTCAGCGGTTTTTTCTCGGATATGCACTCGGCTGGCTGACCCATCAACGGGAGGAATCCCTGCGTCAACACCTCCTGAGCGACGTCCATGCTCCCGCGAAGTGGCGGGTCCTTGGCCCGTTATCCAACATGCCTGAATTTCATTCGGCCTTTGGTGTGGGACCGGGGAAACCGATGTGGCGATCCCCGGAGTCACAGGTGAGGGTGTGGTAAAGACTTCACCAGCCCAGACTCGTCGAAAACCTTTTGGGTTCAACGGGATCGAATCGCTTCCCTGACACCCGATTTGATTCCGGTCAGGCAATGGTCATTGGCGCCACGACCTCAGAGGCGCACACAGACGGCCTTGGTTTCGGTATAGAGTTCCAAAGCTTCAGCCCCCATTTCGCGTCCCCAACCGGACTGTTTGTATCCGCCGAACGGAAGGGCAGCGTCAAAAATATTGTAGCAATTCACCCAGACGGTTCCCGCCCGGAGCGCGGAGGCAATCCGGTGCGCTTTGGACAGGTTGGAGGTCCAGACCGCCGCGGCCAGTCCGTAAATGTTGCCATTGGCCGAACGGATGACCTCTTCTTCGTCAGTAAAGGGAACAGCACAGACAACCGGGCCGAAGATTTCCTCTTCCATCACCCGCATGCCCGGCTGAGTATTCACCAGCACGGTGGGTTGGACGAAGTAACCGGCCTTCCCGTGTCGCGATCCTCCGGCGACGGGCTTTGCCCCTTCAGATTGTCCGGACTTCAGCAGGCCCATGACCCTGTTGAGTTGCTCTTCGGAAACCAGCGGCCCCATTTCGGTATCCGGAGACAGGCCCGGGCCGACCTTGATCTTCCGGGCTGCTGACGCAACCCCTTCAACGACCTGATCAAAATGCTTCTTGTGGACATACAGCCGGGAGCCGGCGCAACAGCATTGGCCATGATTGAAGAAGATGGCACTGGCTGCCCCGGGAATTGCCGTCTCTAGATCCGCATCCGCCAGCACGATGTTCGGTGACTTGCCTCCGAGTTCGAGCGAAACCTTTTTCAGATCGTGCGAAGCCGCCCGAACGATGAGCTTCCCCACCTCGGTCGATCCGGTGAAGGCAACCTTGTCGATACCCGGATGCCCTGCGAGGGCGGCACCCGCAGTTTCTCCGAACCCGGTCACGATATTGACCACTCCATCCGGGAAACCTGCTTGTTGGATCAACTCGCCGAGACGCAACGCCGACAGCGGTGTCTGCTCGGCGGGCTTGAGAACCACGGTGCAACCGGTGGCAAGGGCCGGGCCCAACTTCCAGGCGGCCATGAGCAGGGGAAAATTCCAAGGGATGATTTGCCCGACAACCCCGATTGGCTCCCGTTGCGTATAGCTGAAGAATTGGGCTCCCGGAGCATAAGGAACTGAGATGGGGAAGGTGCTGCCGTGAATCTTGGTCGCCCAACCGGCCATGTAACGAAAGAGGTCCACCGCCAGCGGAACATCTGCCACCCGTGCAACCGCGCGCGGCTTCCCATTATCGAGGGACTCCAGGGTGGCAAATTCGTCGGCATGTTCCTCAAGGAGGTCTGCGAGCCTCCAAATCAGACGCCCGCGCTCGGAAGCCGTCATGCTGCGCCAGGGTCCGCTCTCAAAGGCATTTCGGGCCGCTGCCACCGCCTGGTCGATATCCTCTTTGGCTCCCGCCGCCACATGGCAGAGAGTGCTTCCCGAGGCGGGATCCACTGTGGCGAAGGATTCACCCGAAGCAGCTTCAACCCACTTTCCGTTGATCAACAGATGCTTTGGTTCCCGGATCCAGCCGGGCAACTCCGGCTGGGCCGGAACACTGGTAGACGAAGTGTTTTTGGAACGGGGGGACCGGACAGACGTGCGGGAGGCAGCCTTCATAGAGGATGATGGAGGTAAAAACGAGGGACAGACCAGGGTCTAACGTAAAGGTCGAATGCAATTCGAGAAGAAAGTGATCAAAACCATTTCCATGTCCGAAGCGGTTGACAGACCAACCTCCCATCACCAAGCCTCGGAAATGGATTGGCTTCGCTCCGCAATGAACCGTCAGCAACCCCGGTCCGGATGGGCATTTACCTTTCTTTTACTGGCCGGGATGTCGTTGCCGACGCGTGGCGCGGAATGGTTTGTCTCTCCACTCGGATCGGACTCCGGACCTGGAAGCCAGCAGGAGCCCTTCGCCACCCTTGAAGCTGCGAGAAATGCCGTTCGTCACTCAAAAACGAACCTCACGCCCCGGGAATCACAAACCATCTGGCTTTTGGGCGGTGATCACGTTCGAACCAACACCCTGGAACTGACGGATGCCGACAGTGGAACTGACGGGCATCCCGTTGTCTGGGCATCCAGACCGGGAATGAATCCCCGTCTTTTGGGTGGCAGGACGCTTCAAGGGTGGAAGCCGGTTACCGATCCGGCAGTTCTGGAACGATTGGACCCAGCCGCACGAGGCCATGTAGTGGAAATGGACCTGGCCGCTCTCAAGATCCATTCCATCTCCGAAATGCACTCCCGGGGATTCGGACGTCCCACCGCCGTCTCCCATGGTGAACTTTTTTTCAATCATCGTCCGATGACCCTCGCGCGATGGCCGAATCAGGGGGAATTCTCCCGGATTGCCGGTTATCCGGACGCCGGTGCGTCCCGGGATGAACACGGAGGCGATCTGGGGAAACTGCCGGATGGCTTTAACTATCCGGGCGACCGACC
>CAIPFS010000055.1 GCA_903864375.1 uncultured Verrucomicrobiota bacterium | reverse complement strand
GGAACTTCTGCAGGGCGGCCTTGCCCGCCGGGGAGAGGCAGGACGAATCAAACTGCGGGAGGGTGAGCCGGCGACCCAGTCCGGGCACTGTCGGGTCAAACGGTTGGAAACCGACCTGGGTCGCAGAGAAGTTCAGCGGCATCCCCGGCAGCCGCTTGAATTGGAATTTCCCCTGGGCGTCGGTCTGTGTCGAGGCGCTGAACGGCAGGCCATCCACGAAGACCTGGGAGACAACCGGCGTCGGCTGGGTCGGGTCAGAAGAAACATATTGGACCACCTCACCGGAGACATCGAACACCGGCTGGCCCGCCAGGCGGAGTCCAAAGTTGACGAGCCGGCCAGGCGTTGCGCCGGTATTCTCCACCACCAGCCTCCATTCTCCGCGGGTCCCCGGCGCGCTGGCCAGGAAGGACCCGAAATCGTCCTTTGGAGCGCGCGAAGACGGGAACACGATGTTTCTCAAGGAGGACAGCGCCGCCTTGTCATGCAGCACCAGGGAGCGACCCGACGGCGTGCGGAGGGTGAGCCGCAGGTCGGTCGGCGCCGCATCCGTGATTTCCAGTTCGACCTGCAGCGACGACAGCAGGAAGTCGGTCATCACCTGCAGTGGAAAGGAAGTGGTGCCGACCGGGATGGACCGGGTCGAATCCGTGCGCAGAAGCACGACCGAATCGTTGCCGAGGGAACCCTCCCGATTGACGGTGGCGTGACGGCTGGTATAGGGCACCGGGCTTTCCCGTTGCAGCGTGAAATGTCCCGCCAGTGCGATCGGGTCACGCGACATTCCTTCAACCGTCTCAGCATAGTCACCCTCCAACACGTAGCCCCGGACGGGGTCGGCCGCGACCAGGCGCCCGGTGATGGACACCGCGCGGTGGATCGGGAACGGCAGCGGATTCAGCGCGTCAAAGCGTCCGTTGCAGTTCCAGTCGATGTCTTCCGACGACCCATTAAAGCTTTGAAATGGCGCGTTGTTCACGTCACCGGGAGCCAGGACCAACCCACCGCCGAGATGGACCTCCCCTGCTTCCCCCACCTGACCCGCCAGTGCAACATCCTGCGGCCACATGAGAGCGTTCTGGGAATCAATCACGCCACGCAGCAGGCCGGGGGCGGACGGATCCTCGAAAAATGAAATATGGAGATCGATGTCGGGAACCGGGTTTTTGCGCCCGTTCACCGATGTAATCCGGGCGACACCATGCCAGTCACCACCCAATCCGCCCACGTCCGCCACGACGCGCCAGGAACGGTCCCCGGCGGTGGTCCTCAGGCGGAGCGTCGTCTCGTATCGTCCACGGGACATCCGGGTGCGGTCCAATGCCAGGGTGATGATATCGTTCTCGATGGTCGTCACGCCATTCGTCGCACTCAGGCGCAACCATGGGGCGTTGGTGGCCGAAAGTTCCCAGAGCAGGATGCCGCCTCCGGTGTTGGCCAGCGACAGGGTCTGCGTTTCCTCGCCCGGTAGAAACCGGATGTGAGTCTGCGCGTTGGCGTCCAGCGGGAGGGCCGAGTCGCTCAGCCGGACATCCTCATAGGATGGATAGTTCCCCACCGGTTCGACATCCGTGTCCGGCCGCGCACTCACCAGCAATTGCGGTTGAAGATTGAAGGTACCGCTGCGGACATTCACCCAGTAGCCCCGGGCCGGGTCGAACCCCGTGAAGTCATCCACGTCGCCATCGGTCGGGGTGAACTTTCCATACAGTCCCCTCTCCCAGCGCAACACGGTGTCGTAGTCCAATCCGCTCGCTGCGAGCACCGAAAGAAGGCTGACCGGCTCGGGCAAAGCGGCTGCCCCAACCGGGATGCCGATCATATTCCATCCCGGACTGAAGGTCACCGTTGGAGCCTGGGCCGGCGGCTCACCCGTCACATTCCAGGCCGGCACCGCCTGCGCCATGTGAACCCAGTAGCCGCGCCCCGGGCCCACCGGACCCAGCGCGGGCAAACCCGGCGTATTCGTCGCGGCGCCGAAGCTGGACCAAACCCTGGCGGCTGCGTCATAGGCAAATACCCGGTCAAAGGCGCCGCCCAAAGTCCCAAAAACATCGGCGGGTGCGGAACGGGTGGGCGTGACCTGGAAGGCGATCAGGTTCCAGCCAGCATCCAGACGGAGGGTCTGCGTCTGCGGTGCGGCCACGGCCGCCATGCCCATCCAAAAGAGACAACAGGCCAAAATTGCCCAGAGCTTCCAATGAAGCGATCCCATGCCGTGATGTAGTTCCGACCTCTGCACATGGAGTCATTCGGCGACCCCGTGACAGACCTATCACGGAACATGGAAAAAAATTTGAACCGGGGTCGGTCAATGGCAGCCCGACCGCCCCACGCTCAGAGGATGGAGTTCTCCCATCCATCACAACCCAGCCCAGTGAAGGATAAGTTGAACCAGCCGTCCGGTTCAGACCGGACAGCCGCGCTCACGCAAGCCAGCCAGGATGGTTTCCAAACAGTCCTCAACCGTCCGGTGCGTGGTGTCGATGTCGAGGTAATTGCCCGTGGGCGGATCAAAATCGACTGCAAACAGGGATTCCCGTCCCCTCACCGCCGTCGTGTGCAGGTAGACTTCCAGTACCGGAGCGCACGCCTTGAACGCTTCCCGCTGTTCCCGATAAGGAGAGACAAACGAAGCCACCACCCAGAGACCGTCGCTCTCCAGTCTGGCCGCCAGCCGTTGACCGGCCGTAATGTTTCGAATCCGACCTTCCCTCGAATAGTCTGTGTTGCCGGTCAGTTCCCGCAGAAATTCACCCTCCAGATGGACGGCGTCCCTGCCCAGGATCCTCAGCCTGCCGATTAGCCCGCGGGCCAGGGTAGTTTTGCCCGAGCCCGGCTGCCCGATTATCCAGACGATCACGCCCCAATTTCGTGACAAACTCCTGATTCAACAAGCCTATTCCCAGGGAGCCCGATGGTGCGGAACCTCAGGAATACCGACCGTCCCAGCCACGGAGCCGCGCTTCCACCGCCTCGATCTGGGCGTCCGGGGTCGAGGTTCCCGCCGTGATCCCCACGGTATCGTCGGCCCGCAACCAATCCACCTGAAGCTCACCGGCGGTTTCCACCTGATGGACCCGCGCACAAACCCGTCGGATGGTATCCACCAATTCCCGGGTGTTGTTGCTCCGCTGCCCTCCCACCACAATCACCACCGAGCACTCCCCGGCCAGTTGGATCGCCGCCTCCTGGCGTTGCTTGGTCGGCAGGCACACCGTGTCCCGAAAATGAACTGCACTGTCCGGAAAACGACGCCTCAGGTGGTCGACCAGGGATCGCACCCGGGTGACCGGTTGGGTGGTCTGTGTCACCACGCCAAAGCTGGACCGCCAACGGAGGGCGTCGATGTCGGCTTCGGAAAGAACCACGCTGGCCTCGGGATAATCCTCCACGAGTCCGTTCACCTCGACATGCCCCTTCCGCCCGATGACCACCGGATGATGACCCGCCTCCGCCAGACTCCGCAGGGCTCGATGGGCAACGTGGACCAGCGGACAGGTGGCCTCCACTATCTGGTGCCCCCGCTCCCGCACCGCGGCCAGGCGCCGATCACTCACCCCGTGAGCGGTGATCATCACCGCTTCGGTCCGCACCGCCGACAGTTCCGGCTCGGTGTGAATGCCAGCCTTCCTGAGATTTTCCAGCACCGTCGGATTATGCACCAACTCCCCCAAAATCGTCAGGGGACGGCGCGCCCCCTCTGATTGGGCCAGGGACAGGGCGTCCCGAACCCCGAAACACATTCCCAGATGATGAGCTCGAATGACAGTCATGGGTATTTGCTTTGTATTACAAAGTTGTTGAACAAAGAAATTTACTCCGGCCTCTGCCGGGTCGAGGCAACAAACCGTTCCAGGGCCTCCACATACGTCGTGAAGGCGCTCCGGCCCGTCGCCGTTAATCGACAGAGCGTCAGCGGACGCCGTTGATGCTGGGTCTTCTCCAGGGTCAGGTAGCCCGCCTCCTGAAGGGTCCGCAAATGAGTCGTCAAATTCCCGTCGGTCATCCCCAGCGTCTCCCGCAGGTCGGTAAACGAAATCTCAGAAGATGCAGCCAGCACGGCCATGATTCCCATGCGCCCTTTTTCGTGGATCACCCGATCCAGTTGCTGGGTCAAATCGATTCTCACAGACCGCGCGTCGGTTCGGTGACCCGCAGCCAGGCCCCCGCCAGGAGATGGCCCAGACCAAACGTGACACCCATCACCAGATGATGGATCCCCGGTTCCGGCAACCAGCCGCAGCCGATTTCCACGGCTCCCATGCCCAGGGCCACACCGTAAAATCCCATTCCCAGGCGACGCACACCCCGGGGGGTGAAGAAGCCCGCCGCCTGAAGGGCAAGGCCATACGCCAGGTGCCACGCCACCACCAGGGATGCCAGCGCCAGATTCGTCTCCAGAGTCGCACGGGATAGATACCAGGTGACTGCAAGCCCCGCACCCAATGCCGGCAGCACCGCCTGGGCAATGCGCCGGACCGGCGGGGTCCAAAAGGGTTCCCCGGCGGCAAAAGCCTGCCGGCGGACCAAAATCACCGACAGAATCGAAGCCACGGCGGCAATCCCCAACCACCAGCCGGCAAAAAGGCGGGCATTCGCCAGGCGCAAAACCCAGCCGGCCACGGCCCCAGCGGCACCCAGACCACCCGACGCCAGGAAAATCGGCGCCAGCGCCCGGCGATACAACGCCGTCCGCTCCATCAGGGTCCGAATGACCTGAAGATGCTCTTGAGCCTCTTGATTCACCCAATCACTTTGTCATGCAAAGTGAATGCGTCAAGCCCGTCCCGGTTCCAATCGTCCCCGGGACTTCTGCGTCAAAGGGAAAAGTCGCGGCTTTCCTTTTGGTCCCACCCGGGGTTTAGTTCCATGACGGATGGATTCCAAAAAACTCGCCCAACTCTGCCGCGACCTTGCGGAAAACCGAAAGGCCGAAGGCGTGGTGGTGCTTGACGTGCGCAAACACTCAAGTGTCACCGACTTTTTCGTGATCGCGAGCGGTTCCAGCGAACCGCATCTCCGCGCCATTTCCTCGGAAATCCTGGACCGCTTGAAATCGGACTATCAAATCGAACCCACCAGCACGGACGGAAGCGCCCAAACCAACTGGCTGGTGGCCGACTATTTCGACGTCATCGTCCACATCATGAAGAACGATGTGCGGGAACGTTATGATTTGGAGGGACTCTGGGGCGATGCGCCCCGGTTGCCAAAGGCCCGGAAGCGCACCAAGGAGGCCAGCGACACGAAAACAGACGAAAGCACTCCCAGTCCCCTGCCCAAAAAAAAGAAGGCCTGATGGACACCGGGAGCCACCCGGCACGCCCTATTGGGGCGCAGGACCACCGCGCCCCAGACGCCACGCCTGCTGGCAGCCGATCAGGATGGCTCCCGTGAGAATGAGGAGGTTTCCGACCTGGGCAATGCCGTGCCACCGGCCGAACCGGACCCGCGCCTCCTCCTGTTCGGAGGGCGTTCGGGTCGGGGAATAACGAATCTCGTTCCACTCCCGCATCCGGGGCTGAAGCATCAGTCCGGACCCAAGGACAAGGGCCAGCAGCATCGCCGACAGGGGCAGCGCAACCGCAGGCCGCTTCCATCCCCAGTCCCGGGCTCGAAACGATCCGAGGAAGACAATGGCCGCGAGAACCCCCTGAAGTACAAAATACCGGGCCAGAATGGCCTGCGCCACCGCACCGGCCTGCTGACGGGTGATCACCTCGGAGAGGCCCTTCGAAAAAACGGTCGGCCCGACAATGGCCGTGAGAAAGACGCCGCCCCCCACCCAAAGAACCGTGGAGAAGAGGACCAGGCGGGAAAAAATCGGGTTCACGGGGAAAGGGTAGCAGCGATTCCTGCGGATCGAAAAGCGGACCGCCGGAAAGTCCTTGAGTTTCGGTAAATTCCCAAAATCGCTGTTGCCCATCCCATGTCCTCAGCTATGCTCACTTTCCTTTTTTGACGGAACTTCATTGAGATGAATATTGAACTGACCCGGAAAGCCCTGGAAAAAGTGGGTAACCCCCACATCTTGGTGAATTTGGTTTCGCGACGCGTGCGGCAGATCAGCACCGGGAACGGCGGATCTTCCCGCCCGTTTGTCGAGGTCCCATCGACCATGGACCTGGCGGACATCGCCCTCCTGGAAATCATCGAGGACAAAATCAGTTGGGAATCCACCTACACCGGTGCCACGCCCATGGATGCCGTCGTTCCGAAGAAAAAGAAGGCACCCCGAAAGTCGTCGGCTTCCGTGGCCGCAGCCGCCGCAGCTGCCGCCTTGGTCTCTGCCCAGGGGGCTTCACTTCCGGCGGACGAAGAGCCTCCAGCTGTTGCCGCCTGATTTGGGCGTCAGCAAACGGATGGTCGGGTTGCCACCGTTGGAGCTCGACCTTCCAACAACACGTTTTTCGTTCCACTCAAATTGAACCGATTGGAATGGAATCACACCGGTAGGGCGAAGCCCCTGCCGAGCCTCTGGCGGTCCGAACCCCGCCCCTTCCGCACAGGCGAAGCCCTTGGGCCGTCCGCAGGACTGGGGCCGTCCGGACTCAAGACCCTCCGAGGGAGGGGCATCCATCGGAGGGACGCGCTCCCGCAAGTCCCCAATCAATGCAGGGATCCTCACCTTTC
>CAIPFS010000054.1 GCA_903864375.1 uncultured Verrucomicrobiota bacterium | reverse complement strand
CTGCCATTGCCAGCTACCAGATGGGCTCGTCTCCCGTGGCAGGCAACTTCTACTCGATCATCTTGAGCGCCGAAGGGTCGGTCCCGCTCAGTAACCCCAATGCCGTCCTTTTTGGCTCCACGGTGTATCTCGTGGTCCGTGATGATTCTGGAATTCGGGACCAGAAAACCCTTACTATTGGCGAGCGTGGTCTGACCAGCCGAATCAACTTCGGTTCCGTGGACACGGACGGCAACGGCATGAGTGATGAGTTTGAGTTGGCCAATTTTGGCAGCATCACCGGCAACAATCCGAATGCCGACCCTGATCGCGATGGACGATCGAATTTGCAGGAGTTTCTGCAGGGCACCAACCCGAAGGTGCCGGATGGCCGTCACCCGGCTGACATCGCCCCAGCGGACGACCGCATCTCCCTCGCAGAGGTGACCGACTACATCCTGGCGTGGAAGACCGGAGGCACCTGGCCGGTCGGGCCCGCTCTGAATTCGACCAATATTGAAGATTACATCACCCGTGCCGGAGCCCTCTGGAAAGGTGGAGAGGTCTACGTGTTTGACAACGATCCGCCCACGAATGCCCCGATGTGGTGGGTCAACGTGCCGTTTGTGAAGACCAACGCCAAAGGGCCGAAGCTGGCATCGATCGATCCGCCCTTGCAAGTGGCCCGCACCCTGCCGTTCACCTACCTACCCAATCAGATTTTGCCGGTGTCGATGGCCGTGACTCCCGACAGCCAGACCAAGGCCTACGCCGTGGTTGAAACTCCGCCACTTGGATGGACCATTCGTAATATCAGCCATGATGGACGTTGGGACGCCACGAACCGCAAGATCAAGTGGGGGCCATTCTTTGATAAGGCCTTGCGTATCTTAACCTACGAGGCCGTTCCGTCTCCAACGTCCGGCGGGGTGGTTGAGTTCGCGGGTCGAGGCAGCTTTGACGGCTACGGTGTCGCGGCAGACGGTCCCTTGCGCGTCTGGCCGCCGGGGCAGAACCCGTCCGCACTGCTGGCCATCCACCAGACAACGCCCGCCGGGGTGAGCATCGAACTGCGCGGTGAAGCGGGGCGGAATTATCAGTTGGAATCCTCCGGGGATCTCGGTACATGGAAATCCGAAGGCTCCGTTACACTCGATTCACAAGGGCGCGCAGTCGTGTCGGCCAGCGCTTCTTCAGTGATGCGCTTCTTCCGCCTGCGTCTGCTAGAGTGAGATTCATTGGTCCATATTTCGGACATGACGCCCATGAGCATAATCCCCCGGCGGTTTTGTCGGAATGCCGGACTTGTCCCAGGTGCGGGGATCGGCATGGACGGCTTGGCGGTAGGCAAGGTCCTGCGTTTGATTCTTCTCCTGCTGATCGGACTCGGGAAAACACAGGCGGCTACGGTCTCAAGCCTGTTTCCTGAGTTTTTCACTCCCGGGGTGCCGTTTACGGTTACGCTCGCCGCCACGCCCGACACAACCACGCAGGTCTACGCCGTTGAGGAGACGCCGCCGACCAACTGGCCGGTCAGTGAGATTTCGCACGGCGGTGCCTTTGATGCCCGATCGGGGAAAGTGAAGTGGGGCCCCTACGTGGATGCCACTCCGCGGGTCTTGTCGTATCAAGTGACGCCGCCACCCGGTGCCTCGGGTACGAACCGGTTTTCCGGACAGGCGGCGGTGGACCAAGCAGAGCTACCGATCATTGGAGTTCGCTCAACGGTCAAATTTCCCGGGACGATTATCCGCACACAGTCTGCGGATTACCTGCCGGGCTCTGAGGTTTTGGTGACCCTGGCGGCGAATCCGGCTTCCGATGTGAGGACCTGGGCTGTGGAGGAGTTGGTTCCCGTCGATTGGAGTGTCACCGGTGTCTCGGATGGAGGTTCGTGGGATGCCCGGAATCATAAGGTGAAGTGGGGCCCATTCTTCGATGCCACGGCGCGGTTGCTTAACTATCGCCTGGGGCCGCCAGTCCATTCCCGGGCCGATGTCGTTCTGAGTGCCTTTGTCCGTTTCGACGCCGCGACGCGTGTGGACTCGGCCGCACTTCCGTTGCACCCAAGTCAACTCGTACGCCATGCGCCGCCCACCTATCAGCCTGGCGTCCCGTTCATGGTGTCAAT
>CAIPFS010000053.1 GCA_903864375.1 uncultured Verrucomicrobiota bacterium | reverse complement strand
TCCAGATTTGCCACCGTGGGATCGGCTTTGAGCAGAGAAGTTGAATGGAATAATCCTCCGTCTCGCGCGCCAGAGTACCGCAACCCATCCAAAGAGTGGCCAAACCCAGCAACGCCGTGATGCTGCTCAGGGTGTAGGTGATCAAAATCTGGGTGAACCCCTGGGCTGAGCCATCATGTTTCAGGACCATCGGCAAGGCCACGACGACGGCCAGCAACAAAGCCACCAAAACGAGGACCAACCGGAAACGGAGCGCCGCGCGAAGCGTCAACCGGGCTACGGCAAACATCGGTTGCATGCGATTCTATTCCTTGGGTTTGTGACCCCCCAGCAAGCCGGACAAACGTTCGTTGGCGTCTCCCAGGTCCACAACAGGCGAACCGGATCCCGTTGCCGTGGCCGGGCCCGCGGTTGAAGGAGTCGAATCCACAGGAGCAGCCGGACCCACCGTCAAAGCCGAAAGACGGGACTCATCAACCCGGGGTGCCTCCGGTATAACCGCGATGGGGGCAGGTTGAGAAACAGTCGGTCGGGTCAACCGGTCCAGGACAGCCTCGGCTTGTCCGGCACCGCTCTCCGCCGTACCACGAATGAACTGGGCCACCTGATTACCACTGGTGGCACCGCTGGTCGCCGACTGGCTCCGGGCCCGATTCACGACCCCCAGGAAATAACTTTCCAGATTCTGAGTGGGGTTTTCCAGACGGACGCGATCTCCCGCCTCTTCGCGAAGAATTCCCAGCACCCGCTCGGTTGTCTCCCGACTGACCACCGGCGACGTGATTCGAACTTCATCCGGTGCCGATAATAATTCCTGCAGCGTCCCCTGGGCCTGTATCTTGCCACCGTAATAAATCACCACCCGGTCGCACACATCCTCAACGTCGCTCAGAAGGTGGCTGCTCAGGATGACCGTCTTGCCCCGACGGGCCAGTGCAAGAATCAGGTCTTTGATCTCACGGCAACCAATCGGGTCCAGGCCGGCCGTCGGTTCATCCAGAATCACCAGATCCGGGTCGTTGATCAGCGCCTGCGCCAGGCCAATGCGGCGTTGCATTCCCTTCGAGAATTCTCCCACCGTCCGGGATCGGGCCTGGTTGAGGCCAACCATTTCAATCAGTTGCTCAGCCCGTTCACGGCGGGCATGGCTGTCCAGGGCAAACACCTGGCCAAAAAAATCCAGCGTCTCCGCCGACGTCAGATATCGGTAAAGATAACTCTCTTCCGGAAGATATCCGATCCGGGCCTTGCTCTTCACGTCCCTGGGGGACTTGCCAAAAACGGTTAGATGCCCCTTGGTGGGGTACAGAAGCCCCAGGATCATTTTGATGGTCGTGGACTTCCCGGATCCGTTGGGACCGAGCAGACCAAAAACCTCGCCTCGTCGCACTTCGAAATCCACCGAATCCACGGCCCTCGCCTTGGCACGACCCCAAAAATCGTGGAACACCTTGGTCAAACCGACGGCCCGGATGATCACCTCCGGAGAGTTGGGAGCTGGGCTGGCCATGAGATTCGATCAGGCGGTTTGGG
>CAIPFS010000052.1 GCA_903864375.1 uncultured Verrucomicrobiota bacterium | reverse complement strand
TGGTCAATCTGGCGACCACCAACCTGACGGTCACCCTCACCCTCCTGCCGTCTGACCTTCCCCCTGCTGGTCAAACACCCATTGCCGGGGTAACTCCTCTTCTTTTGCGCGGATCGGTGAACCAGACCAACCTGACCTACACCTACAGCAGTCTGTCGAGCCCAACCTCATTCACCCTGCCGCCCGCTGGTCAACCGGGCTCCGACGTCGAAGTGGTTTTGGGCCTCAATCGATCAGCGATGAACGCCTACCCGGCGGGGTCGCAAGTGGCGGGAATCCTCCGGGTCACAGATAATCTGGGTTATTCCCAAATCGATGTTCCGGTGTCTGCCGAAGCCGGGACCACCACGGGACTTTGGGTTGGAACCGCCTTGATCAATCGGGTGCAGCAATACCTGACCGAATACGTCATGGCTGCGGACCTCACCACACTCTCGAATGTCTTGAACCAGTTGAATCTGACCAACAGCGAAACGGTTTCCTACGTGATCGACCCCGACAATCATCGGGTCCGGCGCCAGACGACGGTCGGTGGTGGGCTTCAAATCACCTATCTGACCCGCGATGTGAGCCAGACCAACACCACGGTCCCGTCGGCCTACCCGATTCGGCTGATCATCCATAATGGTGACGGAACCAACGTGACCTTGTTGCAACGGGTTTACGTTGGCTTGGACGTCAGCTCCAACTCCATCGTGGCAGCCCAACAGGCGTTGCTCGACCCTTCACAACTTTCAACGGCCCATCGGATCAGTTCCGTCCATTTCCCGTGGAGTCCGGAAGCCAATAATCTGGGTTGGAATGCCCAGTCGGGCGCACTTCGGGAGGGGGGTAATCTCAGCTTTTCCGTTCCATTGCGGGCGGATAATTCAGCCTCAAACCCCTTCCTCCATACGTTCCATCCAGATCACGACAATCTGGATGCCCAGTTTCAAAATCCGGCATCCCCGGGCACGGAGTCCTTTGACATCGTCCGTCAGATTTCCATGCAGGTCATTCCCCCAGGCAATGATTTCAATGCCCTCACCGGCAGAGCCACCCGCCTTTCGGGAGTCTACCACGAAACCATCACCATGTCCGGGGCACCCGGGCAGACTCGAAGCTTTGACATCGGCGGGTATTTCTCGCTGAACCGGATCAGTCCGATCCCGACCCTCACCAAGAACTGACACCGTCCATGGTCTCCCTTTCATCTCTTTCAAACCCGGAATCCCCTAGCACTCCTACCATGCGCCCCTCCCTGTTTTCGTTGATGCGCCGTATTCTTCCCTTGATTGCGGCCGTTGCCCTCCTGCCCGGAAAAATGCTGGGTGCGGACCAGTTCCCGCCGCTGAAGATGTCCTATCAGGCGAATATCGTGGACGCCAACGGCGTCCCGATTGGCAATGCCGCTCCGGAAAACCACACCATCGACTTCACCATCTACGACCAGTCCAATGGCGGAACGGCGGTTTATCATGAGACACAGTTGGTGACCATCGACAAGGGGTCTTTCAGCGTCCTGCTGGGCGACGGTACGGTGGACAACACCAAGACGTATAAAAATCTGGG
>CAIPFS010000051.1 GCA_903864375.1 uncultured Verrucomicrobiota bacterium | reverse complement strand
GGCCGGACTTGAACCGACAACAAACTGAATAAGAGTCAGCTGCTCTGCCATTGAGCTACCGAGGCGATCAACCAGGCCGGAAATTGGGGAATGGAGGACCTTTTGTCAACCGTCATGCGAATTTTCTGCTCACGTCTTACCCAATGCTGGAGGTCAAAGCCCCTGATTCCAGGAGGGTTAGCCAACAGCCGACCCATCCTGATTGTTCCGGGGAGATGGGGCTCGGAAGCGGGAGCCCGGAGGTGCGGTCAGGGCCGGAAATCAGGGGGTCCCTGGACCGCTGGCCTGACTGAACGCAATGTAGAGGAAAATGACGATGGCCAGCACGAGAGCGCCGCCGACACCAATGGAAATCTTGGCGATCTTATTGTCCTTTTTCGCGAACGCCGAATTTTTTGAAATCACCATGGTCGGCCCCGAAACGGCCGCATCGCCCAGTTTGATGGTGGTTCGCGGCTGTTCCGTTTGCTTTTTGCCGGTTTCGTACCGGAGCTCCACCTGACCCAGACGGAGGACCTGCCCGGGACGCAAAACGACTTCCTTGCCCGCCTCCAGCTGCTTTTCGTTGATGAAGGTGCCGTTCGTCGATTGGAGATCCTTGACAACGATTTCGTCCCCCTTGGCATACAGCTCGCAATGCCGGCTCGAGACACTGGGTTCGGGCAGGGGAATCTGGTTGTCCGGCAATCGTCCCACGGAGGACTTTTCCGGCTTCACTTCATACGAGGCGTCGTTGAAGCCGACGGTAATGACGACCAGCTTGGGCATATTGATTGGTGGACAAGTATTAGCGGGGTGAGCCGCCGAAAGGTCAATCGGTTTCCGGAAATCTTGACGAGCTGTTTACGATTCAAAAACGGTTCCGGCCAGCCAAATCCTGAATCGCTCCTAGCCGTGACGCTCGATCAGCGATCGAAACTCATCGAAGAGCGGCGTGGAATCATGCGGGCCCGGAGCGGCTTCCGGGTGATATTGGACGCAGAAAATCGGCTTGGTTCGATGCCGGAGGCCCTCGACCGTCATGTCATTCAGGTTCCGTCGATTGACGGTCACCTCGGAGGGCAGTTGGTCGGGATCCACAGCGAACCCATGGTTCTGGGCTGTGATTTCCACCCGGCCGGTTTCGTAATCCTTGACCGGTTGATTGCCGCCCCGATGACCAAACTTCAACTTGAAAGTTTTTGCACCCAGGGCCTGACCGAGCAATTGGTGACCCAGGCAGATGCCAAAGATGGGAATCCCGCTATCCACGAGAGTCCGAACCTCCCGGACGATGCCCGGCAGGGCACCGGGATCTCCGGGACCGTTGCTCAAAAAAATGCCCGCGGGCTTGTACTTCAACGCCTCCGCCGCCGGGGTGTGCGCCGGGACCACCTGGACCTTGAATCCCTTTTGCCGCAGCCGCCGGAGGATGTTGTATTTTATCCCGTAGTCGTAGGCCACGATGGGAATGTCGGCCGTAGGCAGCGGGCGCCGGACATGCCGGGGATTCGGTGTGGTATGGTCGCACGCCAAACCAAACTCGGCGGACTCCAAATCATGCTCATCCCAGAGGAACGGCGTCGGGTGGGTGACTTCCGAGACATAATCACGGCCGGCCATGCCTCCCCAGGCTTTGGCCTGCTCGACGGCCTGTGCCGGGTCAATGGCCTCGGTGGAGATCACTCCCACCATTGATCCCCGCACCCTCAGACGCCGCGTGAGAGCCCGGGTATCTATTCCCTGGATTCCGGGAATCCCGTATTCCTCCAGATAGCTCGAAAGATTTTGTTCTGCACGCCAGTTGCTGACGACGGAAGCCAGTTCGCGAATCACCATCCCGGAAACATGGGCTCGCCAGGATTCCGCATCCTGACGGTTGACTCCGTAGTTCCCGATCAGCGGATACGTCATCGTGACGATCTGCCCTTTGTAGGACGGATCTGTAAGTATCTCCTGATAACCGGTGATTGACGTATTGAAACAGACTTCACCCGCAGCCGTGGCGGCCGCGCCGAAACCCGATCCGTAGAATACTGTGCCGTCTTCGAGGGCGAGGATTGCTTTCATCCGTTGGGGGCCAGAGGCCTCCCTGAACACCGGAGACTACCCGGCCACCCATGGGGGTCAACGAGGAACCCCAACCAATTGACCCCTGCGGAGTGAATGGGCCATCCGGGTCCTTCTTGAGGGTTGGTAACATCTTGAAGTCGTTTCCGTCTCCCATTGACGCTCGCCAAACGTCGGATCCGCTGGCCTCCTTGGCTCGTGCGCTTTTCCATTTGTAGCGAGATATTCAAGGATTGGCCTTTTGACCGGGCTTGCGCGTTTGCCCGTGAGGCTGGATTTGACGCCATCGAGATCGCCCCGTTTCAGTTCAGTCCGCTGGTGACATCCCTTTCTCCTGCCCAGCGGCGGGAGATGCGAGCCACCGCTGAAGGGGCCGGATTGGTCATCTCCGCCGTTCACTGGGTACTGGCCTACACGGAGGGATTGCATGTCACCCATCCCGATCAGGAGGTCCGGGCCCGAACCGGGGAGTATCTCAGCGCGGTCGTCGACTATTGCGCTGATCTCGGGGGCAGCTTTGTCATTTTTGGATCCCCCAAGCGGCGCGATTTGCCTCCCGGTGTCACCAGCGAGCAAGGTTCGGCATGGGCCCTGGAAAGCTTTGCTCCCGCAGTACTGCAGGGCGAACGACGGGGTGTGACCTTCTGTCTCGAACCGTTGGGGCCTAAAGAAAGCAATTTCCTCAATACCGCGGCGGAAGCCATCGCCCTGGCTGGACGTTTACCGTCGCCTGCCTTTCAAATCATGCTGGACGTCAAGGCCATGGCCACTGAATCCAGGCCGATCGCCGACGTCATTCGGGAAGCTCATCCCCATTTCAAATACCT
>CAIPFS010000050.1 GCA_903864375.1 uncultured Verrucomicrobiota bacterium | reverse complement strand
CCCTCTACTCTTATGGTGTGCCGGCAACCTCTCCTCAAACGTTCTACCTCGCACCCTCGATCAGCGGTTTCTTTCCAAAAAAAGGGACGATTGGCACCCAGGTGACGATTGATGGCAGCGGGTTTTATATTCCCAATGTGTCGACCTACGTCTTTTTCAACGGGGTTTCAGCCTCCCAGGGACAGGTCACCTCCGATACCCAGATCACCGTTCTGGTTCCGGCTGGCGCTTCCACGGGCTTTATCACGGTTTCCAATATCTTTGGGGCAGTGAATTCTCTCGGATATTTTTACCTGAATCCCACCATCACCAGTTTCACCAACCGGGTGGCAACAGGGCAAAACCTTCAAATTTATGGCACCAGCTTTCTTGGGGTCACTTCGGTCACCCTGGCCGGCCAGGCGCTGAACTTCAGTATTCTTTCAGGGACCAATCTTCAGGCAACCATCCCATCGAGCGCCGTGGACGGTCCGCTGTCCGTGACATCGCCGGGGGGCAGTTTTATCACCAGTTCCAATTTGCTCATCCTGCCCACGGTGACCAGTTTCACGCCTCAGGGAGGACCTTCCGGGACCGTTGTGACCCTCAAGGGAACCGGTTTGGCCAAGACCACCGTTGTGAGCTTTGGCCCGGTGGTTTCACCGGCGGTCACCAATATTGATTCGATGACGGTCAATGCAGTGGTTCCGGTGGGAATCAAGACGGCACCGATCACACTGACCACGGCCAACGGCACGAATAGAACTGCTTCCGCCTTTTACGCGCCACCGAGCGTTGACTCATTTTCGCCGCTGAGTGGTTCCCCGGGAACATTAATCACACTGACGGGAAAGAACTTCGATGCGGCCTCCCAGGTTCTGCTCGGGACTGTCCCGTTGCCTGATTTTCAGGTGGTGAGCAGTCTTCAAATTCGGGTATCGGCACCGACCAACCTGATTTCAGGGAAGTTTCAGGTGACGACACCGGGTGGCACGGCAACCAGTGGCTCGGCCTTCACCGTTCTGGGGCCCCAACCCACCCTCGATGGGTTTTCACCGACCTTGGGGACTATCGGAACGGTGGTCACCTTGAGCGGGCAGAACCTTACCTCCGCCACTTCGGTGCGGTTTGGTTCGGTCGCCGCCCAGTTCCAGGTCAGCGGAGCCAACCTGCTGGCGACCGTGCCCGCGGGAGCAACCACGGCGCCGATCACCATTACCACGCCCTTCGGTTCCGTGACTTCCGCCCTCTCGTTCGCCGTCGGCACTTCGGCCAATGTGGTGACGTTGCTGAGTTCATCCCTGACACCGGCGATCTCGTACTCCCCGGTCAGCTTTGACTTTCAGGTGAATAATCGGGGGCCGTTGACGGCCAGCAATCTGGTGGTGACGCTCAACTTCCCGGGCAGTCTCAAATTTGTTTCTGCGTCGGGTACGGCGGATTTTGACCATTTTGGGAATACGGCCGTGTTTCGATACGGTGCCGTGCCCAACGGCAGCACGGTCAGCGGTTCCCTGGTCTTACAGGCAGGCCCCGCCACAAACGTGACGGTGACGGCGGTGGTGACTTCCTCCACGGCCATTCCGTCCGGCGGCGCCAATCAAGCGCTGTTGCTCGTTCCCGTGGTCCTGCCCGGATTGCAGCTCCTTTCGGTGGATCCGTCGGACATCCTTCTTCAATGGCCGTCACCTGCCACCACCTATCGGCTGGAATCCAGCGCGGTGCTCTCGTCGACCAACTGGTTGTCGGTGACCAACGTGCCGGTGGACGACGGAGTGACCAAACAATTGCTGGTGCCACTAACGGGTCAGGGAACCTATTACCGATTGCGGTATCCCGGTGCGCCCTGACGACCCTGGTCGAAATGATATGCGGACCTTTCCCGAAACGGCGGGGCGTCCCTCCGCTGGATGTCCCTCCTTTTGAGGGACTTGTGTCCGGAGGGACGCACTCCTCCAAGTCCCCAATCATTGCGGGGATCATCACCGCTCCCGGTCTAAACGCACCGCCGTCCTGCGGTCGGCCCATGGGCTTCGCTCGCCTCAGGTCGTAGCGCAGACATTCTTGTCTGCTGTGCCGCCGACTTTCCAGTCGGCAGGGCTGGACCCCGTCCCCTGATGTCTTGGTTCGCCGACGGCCCGGCAGTTTTGGAAACCTTCGCAACGGCAGGTACGAATACCTTGGCTATGGCGTGAGAGGCGTGGGGACTGGTTCGTGGGCAGCCAAGTGCCTCGCCTGGCGGCGGGGCAGGGCAGGATCGCGGCGCGGTTTCTGGCCTGAAGGCAGCTCGAGGGTGGAAGGCCACCAGGGTGGGCGATCCGAATGCCCTGAATCGCGATAGTCTCCGACCAAATCCAGGGACACCTCATCAGGGCTCTGACCGCTGCGGTGCACCAGATAGTCCCAAAGGAGTTGGTACTGCCGGGAAAGGGCGATTCCGCTCGTCTTGACCCCGTGAAAATGGAGCCAGTCACTCCAAAGCAGAAGTCCGGCAAAAGGAGAGCCTCCCGACCAGATCCGGGGGAGGGATCGCTTGAAGTGACCACTGTTCCCAAACAGGTCCCAGAATTTCGCGAATCGGCGCATTCGCGCGAGGGTACTGAAGTCGAGCTGAAGCGTTTGAAGGACTTCGTAGGGAGCCGTGGGTTGATAGATCATCCCCCATTCCCGGTCATGGCGGTCGAGCGATGTTCCCCGCAATTTTTTCAGAATGCCTACCTGGATCTCCTGTGGACCGAGTGCCAGCAGTTGGTCGAATCCGTGTCCAAAACTTTCCAGGTCCTCACCAGGCAATCCGACGATGAGATCCGCATGAAGATGGACACCGGTTTCTGCCCGGAGCCAGGTGAAGTTGTCGACCAATCGGGGATGATTCTGGCGTCGCCGAATCCGGGTTTCGACCTCCGGATTCAGCGACTGGACACCCACCTCAAATTGCAGTGCGCCGGCGGGGAATTGGCGAATGATTTCACGCAACTCCGAGGGCAGTCGGTCGGGAACCAGTTCAAAGTGAACAAACAGTCCGGGTTTCCACCGGGCGAGGAAGAACTCCAGGATGCGGCGGCTGACCGCCAGGTTCAGGTTGAACGTTCGGTCGACGAACTTGAATTGATGGACACCCCGATCGAGGAGAGCCTGCATCGCATCGAGAAAAGGTTCCAATGGAACCGCCCGGACCGGGACATCGAGGGAGGACAGGCAGAACTCGCAGGTGAAGGGGCATCCCCGTGAGGCTTCCACGTAGACGACACGGTGGGCACAGTCGGCAGCGGTGTAGAGCGGGTAGGGCAGAGCCAGCTGGTCCATTGCGGGAAGTTCCGCAGGAATGATTCGGGGCAGGCCGGTTTCACCCGCAAGGAGACGACGACACACCTCGGCAAACTTCAGGTCGGCTTCCCCGGTAATCACATGGTTGGCCAGCAGGACGATCTCCTGACGATCCACCTCATGGCTGACCTCCGGTCCCCCCAGAATGATGATTAATTCCGGACGAATCTGCCGCAGGATGCGGACCAGCTCCGTGGTCGGGAGGACGTTCCAAATGTAAACCCCGAGGCCGAGAATGGTCGGTTTTGCCGCCAGAATGGCCTCAGCGATGTCCAGGAGCCGCTGATTGATGTCGAATTCCTGGAGAGCAGTCCTCCCCGACAGATCCCCCATGTTGGCCAGCAGGTACCGCAGCCCGAAGGCTGTATGGATGTATTTGGCGTTGAGGGTGCTGAGCAGGATTTCAGGCATGGGTTTGAACGGGACGGGAATCAAATGACCCGGCGGCCATGCTGTTTCAACCATTCCTCGGCCCGGAGATAGTCCGGACAGAGGCGCTCCACTTCGGCCCAGAACCGGGGACCATGGTTCATGTGTCGGAGGTGGGCCAGTTCATGCAACAGAATGTAATCCGAGACCGACGGAGGTAACTGGATGAGACGCCAATTCAGGGAAACGGTGCCCCGCCGGGAACAACTGCCCCACCGGGTCCGTTGCGACCGGATCGTGATTCGCCGGATTTTGTCATCCAACCCATGGAGCCGGGCCAGCTTGATCAGGCGCTGGGGAAGTTCCTGTGAGGCCTGAATCCTCAACTGGCGTTCAACCTGTTGCAGCAGGCTTCCCTGGTTGAGGACGAAGGGAATGGTCAATGGACCGACGGTCCACACCGGCCCGGTGTCGGGATCCATTTCCTGCGGGAGAGGGATGGCCTCTCCCCGAAAATAGATCGACCTCGGCGCCTCGGAAGCCAATTCCGACGTTTTTCGTGATTGGAAGGCCTGCCAGCGCTGAAGAAGCCATGGTTCCTGTTCAGCAACAAAGCGGCGGGCGTTCGTCAGGGTGCCGCCTCGGGGGATGGTGCAGCGGGCCGTTCCATCGCGTCGAAAGATCAGGCGGTACCGCAAGGCACGGGGGTGGCGGACATACTCCACTTGAATGGAGCCCTGAGGTGTGGGGATGGCTTCCGCGTCCCCTTTTCCGGTACCGCCCCTCCTGGGCGGAGCAGACGGGGCAGGCGGTACCGAGACTGTCGACGGAGACGGTTCCGACGGGGACGGCCTCCAAAAACTCCGGAACCAATCCAATTGCCTCGACGGTTGAACGGAACGGACGGTCCGGGTCCCCGGCACCGTGGGCGGGGAGGCGGTGTCCAACGTGGAAGCGGTGTCCCGCCGTCTACGCCCCGGCGGCGTGGGGGAGGGGGTGGACTTCGAATGCATATTCGGTGACCGGATGACCGTGCACGAGGTGTTCCTGGATGATTCGCTCCAAAACCTCTGGAGTGCAGGAATGGTACCAGACGCCTTCGGGATAGACGACCGCAATCGGTCCCCGGAGGCATATCTGCAGGCAATTGGCCTTGGTCCGATAGACCAGTGCCTCCGGTCCCACCAGGCCCAGTTCCTTCAGGCGCCGTTTCAGGTATTCCCAGGCCGCCGTGCTGACCGTGGATTCAGCGCACTTGGGTTTGGATGGCTCCGCGCAAAGAAAGATGTGGCGCTTCACCGTTGTCAACCCCACCGCGGATGCGGCGCCGAGCAATGCTGTGTCGAATCCTGCCATGGTGATGAAACAAAGCGGCTTTGTCCCGATTGTCCAACGTCCGCCACTGAATCCCGCGTGCGTTTTCGTCGTCTGCGTGGTAAATCTCCTCCACCACGCATGACTCATTCCTCACGTTTCAGAAAGCTGGGCCGGGTGCTTCTTCTGGGCCTTCTCGTTCGCGTGAATGGTCAGAACGGCGACCATCCCGATGAGGTGCAAAAAGAGGTGGTTCCCAAGGAGCAGATTCCGCCGGCACCCGTCCGGTCCCCGGAGGAGGAAGCTCGCACCTTTTCCGTGGCTCCCGGATTTCATATGGAGCTGGTCGCATCGGAACCGTTGGTGACTTCACCGGTCGCCGTTCAATTTGACCATCAGGGTCGATTGTGGGTGGTGGAGATGAACGGCTACATGCCGAATCCCGATGGCCGGGGCGAACAGATTCCGAATGGGAATATCGTGATTCTGGAGGATACCGACGGGGATGGGAAAATGGACAAACGATCCGTGTTTCTCGATCGCCTGGTGATGCCGCGTGCCGTGATGCCGTTTCTGGACGGGGTGATTTATGCCGAGCCCACCCGCCTCCTGTTCGCCCGGGACCGCAGCAAGGAGGGAAAACCACCCGAAACGTTTGTGATCGCGGAGAACTATGCCGCCCAGGATGACCCCAAACTGGGGAGCAAGGCCAATCCCGAGCACGCCAGCAACAGCCCGCTGTGGGCCATGGACAACTGGGTCTACTCGGCCAACCATCCGGTCCGGTACCGGTGGCTCGGAGGTTCCCCGACCCACTGGCTGGCCGAAGAAACCATTGCCCGTGGGCAATGGGGGTTGTCGCAGGATGATGACGGGCGGTTGTTTCATAATTCGAATTCCGATCAATTGCGCGCCGACCTCATTCCCAGCCATTACCTCAGCCGCAATCCGAATCTGCGTCAGCCCTACGGGGCCAATGTCCAATTGGTGGCGGATCAGCGGGTCTGGTCGGCCCGGGTCAACCCCGGGGTCAATCGGGGGTACCAGCCCGGGCAATTGACCCCGGAGGGGCATCTGGCGACGTATACCGCCGCCTGCGGGCCGTGGGTTTACCGGGGAGACCAATTCGGCGATGAGGTCAAGGGAGACGTCTTCCTTTGCGAACCCGCCGGAAATCTGGTGCGACGGAACCGCCTGCAGACCGAGGAGGGGGTGCTCGTGGCCACCAATGCTTATGATCATTCGGAATTCCTCACGTCGACGGATGAGCGGTTCCGACCGGTGAATCTGACCTCCGGTCCGGATGGCACCCTCTATGTCGTCGACTTCTACCGGGGTTTGATTCAGCACCGGATTTATCTCACCTCCTATCTCCGCCAGCAGATTGAATCCCGCCAGCTTGAGGCTCCCGTCAATCTGGGACGGATTTGGCGGGTGGTCCGCGATGGCCATCCCGTGACCCGGAAGGTGCTTCCGGCAAATCCAGCCACCGCCGAACTGGTTGACCACTTATCCCACCCGAATGGCTGGTGGCGCGACTGCGCCCAGAGGCTGCTGGTTGAGCGGGGAGATTCCAATGCGGTTCCCTTGCTGCGCACTGCGGCCAACCCCTCAAAATCCCCGGCGGCCAGGGGACGCCTTCATGCTCTTTGGACGCTGCAGGGTCTGGGTCAGTTGGACCTGGAGACGCTCGCCCTCGCCATGGACGACCCTGAACCCGGCATTCGCGTTCAAGCGCTTCGCCTTGCGGAACCGTTCTTCCACGGTCCCGACCGGGATCAGGCCGTCCATCTGGTCCTGCAGAGGGCGGGCTTTTTTCATCCCGACGAGCAGCTCCAGGTGTTGCTGACGCTCGGGGAAATCCGTGAAAAATTCTCCGACCAGATCCTGGCAATGCTGGTGATGAACACCACCCCCAATCGCCTGCGGGTGGATGCCGTGCTCAGCGGGCTGGCGGGGCGTGAGCTCGAATTTTTGGAAGGCCTGATTCAGGATCCTGCCTGCGCCAACATGCAAGACCGGCATACTCCCTTGCTCAGCGGGCTGGCTCGCTGCGTGACCTACGAGGCAAAGCCGGATCGGATGGAGCGCCTCCTGGCCCTGGCCTCCACGATCAAGACCAGCAATTGGGCTCCCCTGGCGATTCTGGATGGAATTGTGGGAACGGTCCCCCTTCCCAAACCCGGGCAACCTGCTCCCAGGATCAAACCGTTCCGGCTCTCGAAGGAGCCGACGTGCCTTCAGGCGCTGCGTTCCCTGGAATCACCCGAGGTCAACCAACGGTTGGCCCGATTGGAGCCCATGCTGACCTGGCCTGGACGCCCCGGTGCTGAAGAATGGAAGGAGGCCCCTCCATTGACCGGGGAAGCGGCGGCCAGTTTTGGTCGCGGTAAAGAGATTTACGCCGTCGTTTGTGGGGCCTGTCATCAACCTCACGGCAACGGTCTGGAAGGGTTGGCGCCGCCGCTGCGCGACTCCGAGTGGGCATTGGGCAGTGAGCAGCGACTGGCCCGGATTGTTCTCCACGGGGTTCGGGATGAAATCAGCGTCAAGGGAGGCAAATATGCCCTGAACATGCCGTCCCTCGCTGAAGCCCTCAGTGACAATCAGATTGCCGATGTACTGACCTATGTCCGGCACGAATGGGGGCATACGGCCCCGCCGGTGGTCGCAGCCACCATCGCTTCGGTCCGGGCCTCCACCAGGACCCGGGACGATGCCTGGACGGAACCGGAACTGTTGAAGGTTCCGTGAGTGAATCGATTTTTTGAAGTCGATGGGTGGCAGCAAACACCTCCACCCAATGCGAAGCCTGTCGGCCGTCCGCGGGACCGGCGACTACAGCGAGGGGGGCGCTGGTCTCGGAAAGGGAAAGTAGCGCAGGTATTCCTACCTGCCGTTTCGCAGGTTTCCAAACCTGCCGGGCCGTCGGTGAACCGGGACGTTAGGGGACGGGCTGCGGCTCAGCCCTTGGGCCGTCCGCAGGACCGGCGACGGGACGCCTCCCGGTTGACACCCGGGGGTGGGGCTTTAGCCTCGGCGCGGATTGATGGACGTGCTTACTCCTGCCGCCCGGGCCCGCCAGGTTCGGGATTCCCTGCCGCCTGATGGCCTGTTTTCCGGCCATGAATGGCGTATTTCCCCCCATCCATTTGCCCTTGGGGCGGAACTGGCTGGCGAGTTTGAATCGCTGGGTCGGGTGCTTCTCCAGTTCTACCGAGCGGTCAATCAACTTTACCGGCGGAGTGTGGAGGGACGCGGTTGGGGCTGGGTGACGGATATCCTGGACCGAGGAAAGCCACCAGAACTCGTTGCGCTCCAGCGTGATCAGGCATTTCGAAATGAATTACCCCGCGTCATTCGCCCCGACATTCTGCTGACCGAAGGCGGCTATGCGATTTCGGAATTGGATTCCGTTCCCGGTGGGGTGGGTCTCACGCAGTGGTTGAATCAGACCTACGGGCTTTTGGGGGATGCCGTCCTCGGGGGCGTCAACGGCATGCGGGACGGTTTTGCCTCCATTCATGGGGATGCGACGACGGTTCATCTGGTTGTTTCCGAGGAATCCGGGTCGTACCGGCCGGAAATGGTTTGGTTGGCGGCGCAATTGGGCGACCGGTTTCGGGTCCGCGACACCCGCTATCTGGATTTTGCCCCGGGCGATTCCATTTATCGTTTCTTTGAGTTGTTCGATCTGGCCCAGGTGCCCAGCTCCTCCCGGATATTCGAGTTGGCAGCCCGGAAGCAGGTGCGGTTGACGCCGCCTCCCAAGATGATTTTTGAGGAGAAGTCGCTGTTTGGACTCCTGTGGAATCGAAACCTCAAGGATTTTTGGCGGCAGGAACTCGGTGAAGCGTTTTTCGCGCGGTTGCTGAAGGTTGTTCCCAGAACCTGGATCCTGGATCCGGAACCGTTGCCGCCCCACGCCGCCTATCCCGAAATGGATCTGACCGACTGGAGCCAACTCAAGGGACTCAGCCAGCGGGATCGGAGCTTGATTCTCAAGATATCGGGATATAGCGAGCTGGCCTGGGGTGCCCGCGGGGTCCACCTGGGAAGTGACATGAGCGTGGCAGACTGGAGCACTGTTGTGGACCAGGCGCTGGCTTCATGGCCTCACTCTCCGTACGTCCTTCAGCGGTACCACAAGCCGCGCCTGGTCAAAACCGAATGGTATGACTTTGCCACCGACACGCTGCATCCCATGGCCGCTCGTGCCCGTATCTGTCCCTATTACTTTGTCAGCGGGGAAGGGGATTCCGCCCGCCCGAAATGCGGTGGCGTCCTGGCCACGTTGTGTCCGGCGGACAAGAAGATCATTCACGGCATGACGGATGCCGTCCTTGCACCCTGCATCGCATGAGTCTGGTGGAATATGCCCTGCTGGCGCTGAGCTCGCTGTTCGTGATCCTCGATCCGATTGCGACGGTGCCGACGTTTCTGGCGATGACGCCGGATGACAGTCCGGAGCAGCGGATCCGGATGGCACGACTGGCCTGCCAGGTGACCGCCGGTCTTCTGACAGCCTTTGCCCTGCTGGGTCACTGGATATTCCACTTTCTGGGCATCACCATTCCGGCATTTCAGATGGCTGGCAGCGTGGTCCTGCTGATCATTGCGCTCGAAATGCTCAAGGCGGAGAGCTCTCGAACGCGATCCACCGAGGAGGAGGTCGAGGCCGGTGCCGCAAAGACCGACATTGCCATCACGCCCCTTGCGGTCCCCATGCTGGCCGGACCGGGTGCCATTTCGACGGTCATCCTGCTGCAATCCAAGGCCACCAATTGGGGACTGCGCGGCGTCCTGGTGCTCTCGATTGCCCTGGTTTGCTATGCCGCCTATTGGATTTTTGTGATTTCCTCGCGTGGCGCCCAATGGTTGAGCCCGATCGTCCTGCGATTGGCCACACGGATCATGGGATTACTGCTGGCCGCCATCGCCTGCCAATTCTTCCTCAATGCCTTGCGAGCACTGGGCTTGATCCAGTTCCCCGACGCGTGACGCCGGTGTCCAGGTTCGGTGCGCTGCGGGGCTGCGGCTTGCTTCCCATGGGCTCCTGTTGGAAGGTCGTCGGATGCCCGACGAGTATTTTGATGTAGTCGACGAAAACGATGTAGTGATCGATCGGCAGCTGCGTTCCGAGGTGCATCGCCTGGGGTTGCGTCACCGTGCCGTTCACATCCTGGTTTTTAATGAGCGGGGCGAACTGTTCCTCCAGCAACGCTCCCTCAGTAAAGACACCTGTCCGGGCTTGTGGGACTCCTCGTCTTCCGGGCATGTGGACTCCGGCGAGTCCTATGCAGCCGCGGCTGTCCGGGAATTGGGGGAGGAACTCGGACTGATCCCATCGACCCCTCTGGAACCTCTCTTCGACCTGCCGGCCTCGGTGGCGACGGGAATGGAGTTTTGCCGGGTGTACCGGGTGACCGATTCGGGACCGTTTGTGCTCCAGGCCAGCGAGGTTCGAGGGGGCGGATGGTTCTTTCAGTGGCAGATTGATGCCTGGCTGGCCAGGCAACCCGAGGATTTCGCCAGCGGGTTCCGGGCGGTGTGGGCCCAGTTGAACCGGTGATGCCGAGCCCGTTGGAAGGATTAAAAGATCACACCGGGCGTGTTTAAGCCAGGCAAAGCCAATGGCAGGACGACGGCGCCCGACTAGCGCTGCCCCCTTCGACCCAACCAGAGGAGGCTCGACAGTCCGATGGTTGTCAGCGCCCAGGTCGACGGCTCCGGAACCGATGTGACCGAAAGGTTCCCAAAGGTGGCTGAGCCAGTCAGCCCGGCGGCACCGGATTGGATGGCCACCCCCAGGCCGACGGAGCCCGAAGCATAACTGGACTCGGTGCCGTAAACCGTCGCCAGCAGTTTTCCCGGGTCTTGTCGGTCAGTGTCGCCGATTGGGCACCGTTGACGTAGGTGTAGTCCACATGAAGGACATCCCCGGGGGTGAATGTCAGAGGACCCGAATTGGCGGTCGGGGCGATGGCTCCGAGGGACTGTTCCCCGACGACCTTGCTGATCAGGAATTCCCCTGCCAGGTAATCCACTCCGACGGTGTAGGCTGTCAACTGCCCCAACGACAGATGATTGGCCTCGATAAAAGCCCCGGCGTATTGCGGCGTTCCGGCGGAAGCGCTCAAAATGTCGTAGCTGACGGTGAAATTCGAATAGGCTGGGCCGTCGATGAACAAGCCGCCACGGCCTGGACCCAGAACGGTCGGCGCGGCCGATTGGGTCACCTGCACTTGAAGTCCACCGCCCGTGAAGGAGTAGGCCGCGGGCGTTCCGAAGGCCGCCAACGGGTTGTAGAGGGAGTACGCAGCAAGGCTTCCT
>CAIPFS010000049.1 GCA_903864375.1 uncultured Verrucomicrobiota bacterium | reverse complement strand
GGGATCTGTCCTCTTAACCGTGAGAAACGTGGTGTTGTTGAGAATGGAATTGGCCGCGGGGCTGGAAACGCCAAAAACCGAGAAGGTCAGTCCGGGGTTGGGTGCCCGAGTCGCCCTGATTGAACGCCACCTGATGGGCGGCGATTGTCTGAACGTGGGTTGTGTTCCATCGAAGGCGATCCTGCGCGCCGCCCGGGCGGCTGCCGCAGTCCGTGATGCCTCCCGGTTCGGGGTCCACGTTCCCCCGGGAACAACGGTTGATTTCGCGGCAGTGATGGAACGGATGCGACGATTAAGGGCCGACATCAGTCCGCATGATTCGGCCCGGCGCTTCACGGAGCTCGGCGTGGATGTCTATCTGGGACAGGGTCGTTTTCTGGACCGGGAACGTGTCGAGGTCGGCGGACAGACGCTGCAATTCGCCAAGGCGGTCATCGCCACCGGAGCGAGGGCCTCAGCTCCGCCCATTCCCGGTTTGGAAACTGTTCCCTACCTGACCAACGAAACGTTGTTTTCGCTGACCGAACTCCCCCGGCGCCTGGGCATCATCGGGGCAGGTCCCATTGGTTGTGAGATGGCCCAATGCTTTGCGCGCCTGGGGTCCGACGTCTTCCTGTATGCCTCCGAGAAGGGAATCCTCCCGAGGGAGGATCGCGAGGCCGCCACCTTCGTGGAGGCGGCTCTCATTCGGGATGGAGTTCGAATCGTCCACTGCGCCCGTCAATTGTCCGTAGAGGCGGCTCCTGGCGGGATACACCTCATCGAATCAGGGACTCCGCCCGCTCCGCCGATGGAGGTGGACCAACTGCTGGTGGCTGCAGGACGGGCCCCCAATTTGGAGGGGTTGGGGTTGGATGCTGCGGGGGTTCAAACCAACTCTCTGGGCGTTCAGGTGGACGACCGTCTTCAAACCACCAACCACCGGATCTATGCCTGCGGCGACGTCTGTTCCCGATACCAGTTCACGCACGCCGCCGATTTCATGGCCCGAATGGTCATTCAGAACGCCCTGTTCCTCGGACGGACCAGGGCCAGCGCGCTGGTGATCCCGTGGGCCACTTACACCTCGCCGGAACTCGCCCGGGTCGGATTGAATGGGTTCGAGGCAGCCGCTCATGGAATGGAGGTGGACACCTACACCCAGGAAATGTCGAAGGTCGACCGGGCGATTCTGGACGGCTCAGGCCCGGGTTTCGTCCGGGTTCATGTCCGCCGTGGAACGGACGAAATTGTGGGAGCGACGGTGGTTTCACCCCATGCGGGCGAACTCATCGGTGAACTGACATTGGCCCTGCGCACCCGGGTCGGATTAAAAAGCCTGGGAGCCACCATCCACCCCTATCCCACGGAAGGGGAGGCGGTCCGCAAACTCGGTGATTTGTACAATCGGACCCGTTTGACTCCGAGGGTCCAGAGCCTTATTCGTCTCTGGCTGCGATGGTGTCGTTGATTGCACCCGATGCGACCGATCCCCTATCAAAGTCGTCCGGAAGGCAACGGAAGGGAACGACGATGGGAATGGAGTCGTGAGTGAAGTCGTGAGTGGGGACAATCGAATAAGAGCGGCTGGGCACTTTCAATTGGTCACTTGACGCAACCACCTCTTGGGCGCTACTTTGCCCTCCGAACATGTAGGATTGGCGGCCGGTCGCCGCCAATGGAAAGTCGGTTTCATAACCGGCTTTTTTTTACCCCTGATGGGCGACTGAGGCTGAACTATGAACGCTGAGCTTTTGGCTGTGCTCGAAGTCTGGGAGAGGGAAAAGGGCATCTCCAAGGAGGTGCTCTTGGGCGCTGTCCATGAATCGTTGCTGATGGCCGCAAAAAAGGCCGTCGGGCCGGCCCGAGAATTGAGGGTGTCCATCGACGGCAAGTCCGGGGATATCAAGGCTTGGGCGCGGCTGATTGTCGCGGACCTGGTCGTCTCCAAGCACGATCAACTCACGGTTTTCGATGCCCGCCGTAAGGGCTTTGAAGAGGCCAAGGTAGGCGATGAGATTGAAGTAGAGGTCACCCCTCACGGTTTTGGACGAATTGCGGCCCAATACGCCAAACAGGCGCTGATGTCCCAGGTTCGCAAGGTCGAAAAGGCGATGATCTATGATGAATTCAAGGATCGCGTCGGCGACATCGTGAGCGGCACCGTCCGTCGGTTTGAAAAATCCGATGTCATTCTGGATTTGGGCAAGTTCGAGGCAGCCATGCCCAATCGGGAACGCGTCCCCACTGAGGAATATCAAGTGGGCGAACGGATTCGTTGCTACGTCAAGGCCGTCGAGCAGACCACTCACGGACCGGAAATCGTTCTTTCGCGGGCCGACCCCAATTTTGTCCTGAAACTGTTTCGATTGGAAGTGGCGGAGGTCAACGACGGTACCATTGAAATCCGGGGTATTGCCCGCGAGCCAGGCTTCCGAACCAAAATCGCGGTCTACAGCCGGGACAACAAGGTCGACCCCGTGGGGGCCTGTGTCGGACTGCGGGGCCAACGGGTGAAGAATATCGTCCGCGAACTCAACAACGAGAAGGTCGACATCATCCCCTGGTCGCCCAATATCAAAGTCTTCCTCGCCAAGGCACTCGACCCCGCGATTTTGAAAAGCATTCACGTTGAGGAGTCCCAGAAACGCGTTCTGGTGAAGACCTCCCCGGACCAACTGCCGCTGGCATTGGGACGCCGGGGCCAGAATGCCCGTCTTGCCTCCCGCCTGACCGGATGGCAGATTGAGATCGAAGAGGAGGAACCGGTCGATGGCTTCATCGCCAAGGTCGGAATTGCCACTCGTGAACTGGCGTCGGTGCCGGGAATCTCCGAGGCCCATGCCCGGATTCTGGTTGACAGCGGCTTTCACGGGGTGGAGAGCATCCTGGATGCAGAAGTGGCCGACCTGGCCAGTTTGCCTGGGATTGGCGATGCGGCGTCCACGATTTTGGAGGCCGCCCGCGGGGAGGTACTGCGACGCCAGGTCTCCGGTTCTCCGTCCGTCGAGGAGCACGGACACTGATACCAGGGTCTCCCCCAAAAACCGACCGAATCAAAGCCACCGCCCTTTCCTAAATTGACGCAAGTCTAAATCATGCCCGTTCGAATCTATGAAATCGCCAAAGACCTGAACCTCGAGAGCCGGCTTGTGCTCTTGAAGGCGAAGGAGCTGGGCATCACCGCGGCCAAGGTTCCGTCGAGCTCACTCGATAAGATCACCGCGGAATATCTGCGAGAGCAGTTGCTACCGCTGAGTGGCGGAGCTTTGGCTGTCACCGGGGAAGCCGCCCTCACGGCAGCTCCTCCCTCGGAGCGGGTGGAACCCGCTCCTGTGACCTTCGTCCGACCACCGCCACCTCCCATGGAGGATCCGGAGCCGGAAGAGGAAGTTGTCCCCAGAAATTCTGCCGCTGAAACCGGGGCCATCACCCACCACGAACCCTCCCGACCAGCGCCGACTTCAGTCGCTTCGTCCGCTCCTGCCCCAGCTACTGCTGAGACACTGGCGACTCCGCCCGCGACGGCCGTCGGACCCGCTGCCAGCCCTGAAAAACCGGTTCTGCCACCTCGGGAAATCCAGACTCCGGCAACCAGCCACACCACAGCTGCCGAGGTCGTTACGCCGCCGGCTCCTTCCGTCCCGGCACCCGTTTCTGCTGAGCGCCCCGCTCCGGCAGCGGCAGCCGCGCATCGTCCCCCGCCTCCGTCCGGAGCTTCGGCGAGCATACCTTCTCCGAACCGCCCCGCCGATGCGCGTCCCTCTGGATCGTCGGCACCCCCTGTCCCGGTCCCACCTCCTGCGGCACCCGCACGCCCGGGACTGGGCGACAAGGTCGGGTTCATCAATCTTGGAAATCTGGGACGTTCAGCCGGTCGCAGCGACGACCGTCGTCCCGACAATCGCGGTCCGGCCCGTCCGAATGCTCCGACGGGGCCTCAGCGCCCGGGAGGAAATCCGGGACTGGGACAGTCCTCAAATTCCGGACCTTCCGGTGCCCAGCGCCCGCCGATGAATCGCCCCGGCGATCATCGCCGCGACGACCGCCGTCCAGGCCACGGGCAGCACCAGTCACCGCGGCCGTCCGCTCCCACGCCCGCCCGTCCGGCTCCGCCCAAGCTCGACATCGCTGCCAATGCTCCGACCATTGTCATGCGTCCTCCCATCGTGGTGCGTGAACTGGCTGAAAAGATGGGTCGCCGTCCCTTCCAGGTCATTGCCGACCTGATGCAGATGGGCGTCTTTGCGACCGTCACCCAGACCATCGACACCGAGGTCGCCGCCAAGGTCAGCGCCAAGCACGGCTTCCGATTCGAGACAGAGAAGCGCGACAAGGCTGCTCACGTTGTCAATGTTCCCAAGGAACAGAAGGTGGAACTCGACCGCGAGGACACGGAGGCCAGCCTCAAGGCCCGTCCGCCGGTGGTGACCATCATGGGACACGTCGACCACGGCAAGACCACCCTGCTCGACCGGATCCGCAAGTCCAACGTGGCTTCCGGCGAGGCCGGTGGCATCACCCAGCACATTGGTGCCTATACCATTGCGTATCCGCACCCGGTCACGGGGGTACCCACCCAGATGACCTTCCTGGACACCCCGGGTCATGCGGCCTTTTCGGCCATGCGAGCTCGTGGAGCCAACGTCACGGACGTCGTCATCCTGGTGGTGGCCGCCAACGACGGTGTGATGCCCCAGACCCTTGAAGCTCTGGCTCACGCCAAACAAGCCCGGGTTCCCATCATTGTCGCTGTCAATAAATGCGACCATCCGGCCGCCAACACCCTGAAGGTCCGGCAACAACTTCAGGACAAGGGCCTGCTCCCCGACGATTGGGGTGGTGACACCCTCTACGTCGACTGTTCGGGGCTCACCGGCGTCGGTGTCGAAAAACTCATCGAGGCGATCCTGCTCCAGGCGGAATTGCTGGAATTGCGGGCAAACCCGGACCGAAAGGCCAAGGGCAACGTGATTGAGTCCGGTGTCGAACCCGGTGGTCCGGTGGCAACGGTCCTCGTGCGCAAAGGCACCTTGAATGTCGGTGACGTGGTCATTTGCGGTGAATTTTACGGCAAAGTCCGGGCCATGATGAACGAGGAGGGGCAACGTCTGAAGGTGGCAACGCCTTCAACGGCCGTCCGTGTTCTAGGCCTGAACGGCGTCCCGGATGCGGGTTCTGAGTTCAGCGCCATCGAAAACGAAAAATCCGCCCGCGATCTGGCTGAAAACCGGTTTGAAGAACGCAAGCGGGCCGAATTGGAAGGTGTCCGGCCACGCCGCCAGACCCTGGAAGACCTGTATAGCCAGATGAAGGACCTGACCGCCAAGGTCCTCAAGGTCATCGTCAAGGC
>CAIPFS010000048.1 GCA_903864375.1 uncultured Verrucomicrobiota bacterium | reverse complement strand
GGGGTGTCGTCAGTCAATTCTATCTGGACTCCTATCAGCTTTCCTACCGTCGCAGGTACAGCATTTCCTCCACCTTTTTTCCCACGTTGGAAGCCTCTTCTGCCGAGGCTTCGGGACAAACGATAACGGTTGCGGGATTTGGTGGAGCCCTGCGTCCCGCCCTTCTGGGGTTCGATGTGAGCGACGTTCTCCATCCTCGAAAACTGACGGGACTGACAGTGAGCGGGACCTCGGGGGCGTGGACGGTGTCGTTGAAGCCAACCGTATCCACCAGCCGGTTCGTGGTCCTGAATCCCGCCGTGAGCGGTGCCCAGACCATTCCATCCGCCGCCTCCCTTTCCCTGGTGTATCCGCCGCAGCTGGAGGATCCGTCGACCCGGGCCAGCTATCTGATTGTGACTCATTCGTCGTTAATTGGCAGCGCCAATGCGCTGGCGGCCTACCGGAGCTCTTCCTTCCGGACCAAGGTCGTGGTGATGGATGACATCTATAATCAGTTCAGTTTTGGCGTTGCAACGCCCCACGCGCTCGAAGCGTTTGTCAAACGTGCCTACACCAATTGGACGGTGCCTCCGCGCTACCTCGTTCTGGTGGGCGACGGCAGTTATGACTACCGGGATCTGACTGCCTCCCACGACTTTTTTGTTCCGCCCTTGATGATCGCGACGCCCTATGGGGCATTCGCTTCCGACAGTCGGTATGGCAAGGTGGGGACCGATGGATTACCCCGGGTCATTGTCGGGCGATTGCCGGTGACCACGGACGCTCAATTCACAATCCTGCTGAATAAGATCAAAAGCTACGAATCGGAGAATGTTCCCAGCTTGAAGGCACTGCTCCTGGCGGACCAGCCCGACGCGGCAGGAGACTTTATAGCCAATCGGAATGCTGTTCAAACTTCCCTGGCCTCCCGATACACCAGCACCCTGCTCGATCCGGGGTATTCTCCGCCGGTCAATGCCTCGATCGCGGCGACCATCCAGACCGGAGTCAAGAATGCCCTGAATTCCGGGATCGACCTCTTCAATTACATGGGACATGGAGCGCAGGATCAATTGGGGATTCAACCCTACGTTCAGGTGGATTCCCAAGCCCCGGACAGTTTTGCTCCGGTGGTGTCCAACGCCACACGACTGCCGGTCCTCGTGGCCATGACCTGTGTCGCCGGTGATTTTGCTGAACCAGGTTTTACGAGTCTCGGGGAGGCGTTGCTTCGAATCAATTCCACCGGAGCGGTGGCGGTTGTCGCTCCGACGGGACTTTCCCAGGATAGTGATGCCACGGTGATGAATGCGACATTGGTGAACCTGCTGGGTGCCACCACGCGTGGACGGCTGGGGGACCTGGTCGCCCAGGCTTTTTCGCAATATGCGGTGGCACCCCCGCCCAACGCATCGACCGCATTCTGGCTCTACAATATCCTGGGAGACCCGGCATTGCGGTTGAAAAGTCCCCACCCTTGAATGGAGTGGCCGGGACGGATGGGCTCCGAACCACGCCGGGCCAGCGGTTCAGCCCCGGTGTGTCAGGCTGGACGCCAGGAACTCCGGGGCTTGTGAAGCCCCCTGTCCCGGGGCAGGTGGGTGATACGTCCGCGCCTACAACCGGTCGGGCAGGGGGCTTTCGTTGACCAATTGGAGCGACTCCTCTTCAAGGATTCCAGCAGTCCGTTCACCGAGGCTGGTGCGGGAAACGTACTCGTACCGGTGAAAGCTGTCGTAATCCTCACGGGTCAGAATATAGCCAAAGGCATCATTGGTGAGTCCAAAGAGCAGATGATGCTTCCCGTGCATCTTCCGTTTTAAGTAGTAGCCGATGTTGGGCAGAGCCTCACCGGGAATGGTGAGAATCTGGGCATCGCCCACATTCACCAGATTGAGTTGGGTTGTGACCGTGTTTTCGGCGGCGGAAGAACCCTGGGTGGATGGCAAGGCCTTGACCAGCTGACGCATCAGCGGTGAATCGACCGGAAAGGTGATCATCCGGGAGGTGCAATAGAGCCGGGGGTTCATTTCCGTTGGGGCGTCGTGGACGAGTCGCAGCGCTTCGGTGCCGAGCAGACGCCCGATGCGCTGGCATTCAGCCCAGTCATTGGCCTCACCTCCCGGACGCCGGTTGTCGGCCGTGATCATGCCGCCCTGAGCGCTGTTCATGAAGATGGCGGTACCACCACCTCCTGCGGCAATCTGATCGCAGAGCGGGCCAATGAGGTCCGGGCTGCAAATTCCCTGGGAATTGCCGATGACCTCGGGATGAATTGCATAGTTGACGAGGGTTGCCAGCGGCTTTCCATCCGCAAGAATGGCCTGCACGACGTGGCAGCGTGGGTCATAGAGCTGTTCGGCGTAGTAATTGTAGGCGATCTTCCCCTGAGCCTCGCCTGTGGCAATTTTCAGGTGGACGGGCTGGAGGCCGGCCATCGCTTCTTCGATGGCCTCCCTCAGCCGGAGACAGACCGATTCGAGGTATTTGAAATCCGCCGAAGTCCCCCCTTTTCCGTCGGGAAATCCGTAGCAATCGGGAGCACTGTGGGTGTGGGTGGCACCGATCAGAATATTGCCACCCGGGATGCCGTGGACCATGGCGCGGACGCGATTCCCAAGGACCGACGGGAACCCCAGGAAGTCGGTGCTGCAAATGGCCACGCGGTTCGTGCCTTCTTCCAATACAAGAGCACGGACCGTGAGTTCCCCTTGCTTTTGGGTCGTTGGACGGGATTCACCGACACCACCAGAAACCGGAAGCAAGGGATCGGGTGTCACCACTCGAACGGCAATCCCCGCCCTAAAGCCGTCCGCAAGTGCTCCAAAGGAAAGGGCCGCTCCAAGGACGACGACCAGGGAAGCGAATGGAAATCGGTAGTTCATGGGAATGCGGTCGAACGTCGATGGGACAGAATGGAAAGACAAGATGGAAACGGGTGGCGGCCCATCGTCCAAGTTACCAACGCAAAGGCTTCTCCCGGTAGCCTGGAGGCCCGTCCGGCAATGGTGCCCGTACTGTCGCAAGCCCGCGCTGACCGGCAGCTGAAAGCATTTTGAAAACAAGCCCTAATGCATTTCCACCGCACAGCTGCCCAGTCCTCCCAGATAGTAATGGAAGTGAACGTTGGGGTGGTCGGCGAGAAGCGACATGGGGACCGATGAATCGATGATTCTCCGGGAGATCATCAGGGCCGTCAGGCGCTGGCCGAGCGCGTTGTCATGAGCGCCGGCCTGCCAGATGGAGACCCGGTCCGCCTTCCACGTCTCCACCGGTCCCACCGTAATGGCCCGGGTGGGAACGAGGGTGATGTTTCCCCCCCCACTGGTGCGTGCATTCTGAGCCAGTGTGAGCGGGTGCAGATCGACGACCCGGGTTGTCAGCTTTCGGTATTCCGCCGGTGATGGCGGTTCGTCCTTCCATCGACCGCGGCGGGGAAGGGGATCGTTGAAGGCCCAGTGCTTGGTATCGCCCTGTCCTCCCTGCATGACCGCGCAGCGAACCCCGGAATCCCACGACGCCCGATAGGCGGAGGTATCGGCCTTGGGAAAGTGGAGGTTTGCCTCGGGGATTCGCAGCTTTTTATCCATCCGGTTGAAACAGAGTTCACGGTCAGCCCGTTCGAAAGAGAGCGGATGCTCGATCGGGACCTCCCGCTTCGATTCCGGGTCAAACCATTCATCCATACCCCAAAAATGGGCGGAATCGAGCTTCAAGCCGAGGGAGTTGATGAGCCGTGCCACGAGTGGGAGTTGCTCGGTCGGACCAATCGGACCACAAATGCCCACTGGATTGTCAGGAGTGCTGGCGCGCCACGCCTCAATGTATTCCAGGGCTTCGGTGAGGTAGAATTCCTCCAGCGTGTGGTAAAAGGTGATGCGGAATCCAGGGCGTCCCAAACGCTTCAGGCGATCGGGCGTCAACGCAGCCGCCTCGGCGATCAGGCTGCTGTCAAGGGTGGTATAATCCCACCATTCCGGGGCGATGGAGCTGAGTTTGCGGGGCATGGGCGGGTGGATGAATGCCCCGTCAAAATCCATCAGGCAGGGCCGCCATTCAACTCGAATCGAGTCCGGCAGACCGTCATTTCATGCCAACCCGCCATCGGAGGACCGGGACAGAACCGTCCACAGGTGTGGATGACCGGCCAACGCGGGTAAAAACCGGTCGCCCAAACTTTCAGGCGTGACGCCATCTCTGGATGCAGACTGCCCCCCTATGAAAAACAACTGTTTCGGGGTGGCCGTCGCGACCTTCACCCGCCACCGTCTGCTCCTGCTGTTGCTGATGACCCTGCATCAGATGACGGCTTCCGGAGAATCCACCAATGCCTGCGGCCCGGCAAACGACACCCGTCATCCCTCCTTTTATCGGGTCGCCTTGCCGCGTCCCACCGGGAGGTATCGAGTCGGCTACCTCGAGTCGCAGGTCGTGGATCGCACACGGGTCGACCCGCTGAATGCCCGACCGGAGCAACCGAGGCGGCTACCGATTGGATTCTGGTATCCAGCCTCCCCCACGACGACTCCGAAGCGCCGCTATGTGACGGACGTTCGAGAGGCGGTGGTCTTGGGTGCGTCGGGGGGCGGAGACCAACTCGGCGCGGGAGGATTCATCGAGACCAATGGAGCCAACGACGCGCCCGTGGCGAAGGGGTGTTTTCCAGTTCTTCTGTTTTCCCCGGGGTTCAGTTCGCCTTTCGAAAATTATCAAGTCTTTGCCGAACTACTGGCCTCCTACGGATATGTGGTGATTGGCG
>CAIPFS010000047.1 GCA_903864375.1 uncultured Verrucomicrobiota bacterium | reverse complement strand
CCAGGACATCCTCATTGAGTCCGGTCGCTATGCCCGTCAAGCCGACGGTGCCGTTACCGTTCAGTTGGGTGAGACTGTCATCATCACCGCCGCCGTCGCCGCCTCCAAAGCCAAGCCGGGCCAGGAGTTCTTCCCTCTCACCGTCGATTATCGCGAAAAGGCCGCCGCTGCCGGTCGCTTTCCCGGTGGCTACTTCAAACGTGAAGGTCGTCCGAGTGAAAAGGAAATCCTCACCTGCCGACTGACCGATCGCCCCATCCGCCCGCTCTTCCCCAAAGGCTGGTACAATGAGGTTCAAATTCAATCGATCCTGCTGTCGACCGACGGCCAGAATGATCCCGACATCCTTTCCATCATCGGAGCCTCGGCTGCGTTGATGGTTTCCGATATTCCCTGGGACGGTCCCATCGGTGCCGTCCGCGTCGGACGGGTGAATGGTGAGTTCGTCATCAATCCCACCCACGAACAGCAGGCGGAATCGGACCTCGACCTGGTCTACGTGGGCAATGCCACCGACGTGGTCATGTTTGAAGGTGCGGCTGAAGAATTGCCGGAATCCGTTTTCCTCGACGCCCTCAAGGCCGGTCAGGAAGCGGTCCAACCGATCATTGCCGCCCAATTGGAACTGGCCCGCCGGGTCGGTCGCCCCAAGCGGGAGATCAAGACCAACGTCGTTCCCGAAGAAATCCTTCTGGCAGCCCGGAATCTGGCCGGCGACCGGATGATTCCCGCCCTGCTGACCCCGGCCAAGCTGGCCCGCGAAGCAGCCGTCAACGCGCTGTTCGCCGAAGTGGGCCACAAACTGGTGGAGCAGTTCGGACCGGAAAAGGTCACGGATTTCGTCCTGAAGGACGCCCAGTACTACATCCAGAAAGAGGCGGTTCGCTCCCTGATCCTGGACCACGGCAAACGCCTGGACGGTCGGGCGTTCAACAGTTTGCGCCCCCTCAACAGCACCACCGGTTTCCTGCCCCGAACCCACGGTTCGGCCATGTTCCAGCGTGGTGAAACCCAGGCAGTCTGCATTGCCACCCTGGGCACCAGCGATGACATCCAGGAATTCGACGGTTACACCGGCGGTGAAACCAAGAAGAATTTCATCCTGCACTACAACTTCCCCAATTTCTCGGTCGGCGAAACCGGGCGCATCAGCGCCCCGGGCCGTCGGGAAATCGGACACGGTGCCCTGGCCGAGCGCAGCGTTCGTCCGGTGATTCCGACCGAAGATTACCCCTACGCTCTCCGGATCACCGCCGAGATCATGGAGTCCAACGGCTCCACGTCGATGGCTTCCGTTTGTGGCGCTTCCCTGGCCCTCATGGATGCGGGTGTCCCCCTCAAGCGTCATGTGGCCGGCATCAGCATCGGTCTCTGCACCGACCATGATGATCAGGACAAGATCAGCCGCTACAAGCTCCTCCCCGACATCATCGGCTGGGAAGATGCGTTCTGCGACATGGACTGCAAGATCGCAGGTACCGACAAGGGTATCACCGGTTTTCAGCTGGACCTCAAGCTTCGCGGCGTGCCGTTGAATATCATGACGGAGGCGGTCGAAAATGCCCGCGTTGCCCGCCTCGAGATCCTGGCTCACCTGAGTCAGACCATCCCCTCCCACCGCACCGAGCTCTCCAAGTATGCCCCGCGCATCACGGTGCTGAAGATCAATCCGGAAAAGATTGGTCTGCTCATCGGACCCGGTGGCAAGAACATCAAGCGTCTGGTCGAGGAATCCGGTTGCGAAATCGACATCGAAGACGATGGCACGGTCAAGATTTTCTCCGTCTCCCCCGACGGAATGGAAATTGCCCGCCGCGAGATCGAAGGCATGAGCGCCGAGATCGAAATCGGGAAGATTTATCGGGGCCGCGTGGTCACCCTCAAGGACTTTGGTGCCTTCGTGGAAGTGTTCCCGGGTCAGGATGGCCTGGTCCATGTGTCCGAACTCTCCAACAAGCGGGTCAACAAGCCGGAGGATGTCATCAAGCTCGGTGACGAACTCTGGGTCAAGTGCATCGGCGTGGACGACAAGGGCCGCGTCAAACTCAGCCGCAAGGCGGCCATGGAAGAGCGCGGCGAATGGATCGCCTCCGCTGACAGCAGCGCTCCCTCCGCCGCCCCCGAGGGCCGCTCCCGGGAAGAACGCGCCCCCCGCGAAGACCGTCCTGCCCGTGAGGAACGAGCCCCACGAGGCGATCGTCCTGACCGCGGCGAGCGCCCGCCTTCCGACGCCCCACGCGCTGAAGGAAACGGTGAATCACGTCCTCCCCGCGCCCCACGCGGTGAGCGCCCCCCCCGTCCGGAGCGGAGCCCGCGCCGGGAAGGTAGTCCGGAAGACAAGGCCAAGGCGGCTTCCGTTGCCGAACCTGGTAAAATCTATCGGGCCAAGGTCGTCTCCATCAAGGAGTTCGGTGCCTTTGTTGAATTCCATCCCGGAGCTGAAGGTCTGGTGCACGTCAGTGAGTTGGCCAATTTCCGGGTCAAGCGTGTCGAGGACATCGTCCAGGTCGGCGATGAAATCACCGTCAAGTGCCTTGGGGTTGACGAAAAGGGCCGTGTCCGTCTCAGCCGACGGGCTGCCATGGAAGAGCGGGAACAGGAACCCGCCGAAGGGCCCGTTGAAGCCAGCCATGAAAACCACCCGGACGGAGCTCCGGAAGGGGATTCGGGCCACCATGAGACTGGAGCCGGGCACGAGGAGGAATCCGACAGTCCCGCAAGTCACACGGACGAACCGACCGCCTGAGGTTGGTTGATATTCCGATGATCAGCGGCGAGCCCCACGGCTCGCCGCTTTTTTTGGGGCCCTGGTCGTGCCCATGGAACGGAGTCCGAAATGGATCCGGGTGAACCCCGGGGAAAATCTCGAAGTGACCAATTCCAACCCCTGTGCTAAGCATGCCCCGTGCGCGAGCGGATCGATTCGTCACCGCCAACTGTTTTCTCGGAGGAACGGTTTCAGGCCCTGCTCACTCTGCTGGCCGACGAAGACCCGTCGGTGCGAGCCACCATCCGGACCACCCTGCTTGGTTCCGGTGATGGAATTTACGATCGACTGGAACGTCACCGACTTCATCCGAATCCGGACATCCGGCGCCGGGTCATCGAGTTGTTGGACGATCGGGACCGACGACGGCGCGACGAGGAGTTCATGGCGTTTGCCTTGAGCCACGGCGAACAGTTTGACCTCGAGGATGGAGTCTGGCGATTCGTGCTGACCACCTATCCCTCCGCCAACGTGGCCGCGTACCGGGCCCAACTGGACGAATGGGCCGGGCTGATTCGATCGCGAATCCCCAGGGAATCGACCGCAGAAACCTCCCTCCACGCCGTCAATCTCGTCCTGTTCGGAGAGATGCACTTTCGCGGGAACGAACCCGACTACTATCAACCAGCCAACAGCTATCTCAACCGCGTGATGGACCGCCGATTGGGCATCCCCATCACCCTCTCCCTGGTCTACCTCTTTGTTGCCCGTCGTTTGGGACTGCCCTTGGTGGGAATTGGAATGCCCGGGCATTTTCTCTGCCGGTATCAATCGTCCTGGGAGGAGCTCTACGTCGACGCCTTTCATCAGGGAAAATTGCTGACGCGCATCGACTGCAAGCGGCGGATCGCCAATCTGGCAGTGGAATACGATGAAAGCTTCCTCGCGCCGCTCGGGAGTCGGCGCATCCTCCAGCGGCTGATTTCCAACCTCCATCTCATTTATAAGGAGCAGGAGCAACGGGAAGAGATGCAACGGCTTCAACGATACCTGGTGGCGCTGAGCCGGTGAGAGGGCGGCTTTCGTTGAAGTGCTGCAGCAATGATCCTTGCGGGCTTGGTTGCGCACACCCACCGGACCCGCCACGGTAACACGTGAAACTTCTCGCCCGCCATCCCGTTTGCGCCGTACTTGCATTGCTCGCGCTGGTCGGATGCACCCATATGAATTCCTCTCCCCTGCGCACCGTCGCCTACGTCGATCTCGACCGCTATCTCGGGCGTTGGTACGTCATTGCCAACATCCCGTATTATCTGGAGAAAGGAAAAGTCGCCTCGTACGACACCTACGCGAAGCGCCCCGATGGCAGGCTCGAGAATATTTTCACTTTCCGTAAGGGCGGGTTTGATGCTCCCGAGAAAAGCTGGCACGGCATCGCCTGGGTAACGAATCCGACCTCGAATGCCGAATGGAAGGTGCGTTTCGTCTGGCCACTGACGAGCACCTACCTCGTCCTTGAACTGGATCCAGATTATCGTTGGGCCGTCGTCGGAACGCCCAACCGCAAACTGTTGTGGATTCTTGCACGCGATCGACAGCTCTCCGCTGCGGACTATGAACACATTCTCGGACTCATCGTTGCGCAGGGCTACGACCGCAACGCCATTGTGCCGGTGCCACAACCGTCACTCTAATTACTCCCAATTAGCCTTTTTTATCATTCTTATCATTGAAATGTGATCTGTTGAATGAGAGCGATAGAGGTAGGGAGTCGAGCCGCAAGCGTCCCCAACCCCACCCAACCGTTGGGCAGCTCGGAAGGAACCTTGGTCATGTGGACAGCCCATTGGCCTTGGCTGCTCGGAATGGGCGTGATTTGAACCAATTAAAGCTTGGCAGGAACCTCGACCTCCCTTGATACGGTCATAATTTCACGGCAAGACGTCGTGAACTCATGCTTTTCAAATGTCCACAATCACCTCATTTCT
>CAIPFS010000046.1 GCA_903864375.1 uncultured Verrucomicrobiota bacterium | reverse complement strand
GTTCCATTCCTGAAGGACGTGCCGCTGCTGGGATATCTGTTCAAGACGGACAATCGATCCTCCTCCAAGAGTGAGTTGATGGTTTTGATTCGCCCGACGGTTCTTGCCAGTCCCCGCGAGGCGGCAAAATTGGCCGAGCGCCAGCAGCATGAAAGCGGTGACATTCGGGAATTGGAAATCAACTTCGAGACCCAGGAAAAAGCCTCGCGCGAAAAGGCGGCCAATCTGGATAAGAAGAGCGGCTGGAAAAAATAGACCGTCGCTTGACCGGGTATTTTTGCGTCACCCTGGGCTGGTTCATTGTGCCATTCTGCCGGTTTCAATGGTTGGAGGTCTCCTGCCGAGCCAGATCCGGAGGGCCAGCCAGACGAAAACCGACCCAGCGACGGCCCGAGGGACACCGTGGGCGAACACGACCGCTCCCTGAAACCAGAGAAAGGCGAAGAGACAGCGCAAAGCGGGGTGAGGCAGGTTGGACTCCCCGGTTCCAGTGCTCCTCCACCATCGGACGACATCCACGCTCCAGAAGGTCAGCATGGCGTAATTGATCCAGACGCCGCCACCCCAACTCCAGCCGGTGACCGAGGCGGTTTGTTCCGCCGTGGCGCTCACGGCGGCCGCGTGGCTCCAATGATGCTGCCATTGAAACGCAGCGGCGATGTGAAGGGCCAGAACAGCGGCAGCCGCAGTCCAAAGGTGCCGTGCCCGACGATGGTGATGGCGTAACAGGGAGTCCTCGGCACCGAACCAAAGGGCAAAAGCCCCCCAGGCGGTCCAGTGGACAATGTCGGTGCAGGTCATCCTGGAGGAACGATAGGAATTCGGTGGGGGGATGCGAGGTCGCAGAGGACCTCCGAGAAAGCATTTGGAGCCCAGGTGTCGATGGGGTCCGACTCCGGATCGGTAGAAGACCACCGATCCATTGGAAAGGGTGGTTGGGCCGTGAACCGAATGGGCATTCCGGTGGACTTGCGTCGTAACGCGTGTTTTCAAACCTGCCGGCCGTTGGCCAGTCGCCGTGCGTAAGAACGGGGTCCAGCCCTGCCCACTGGAAAGTCGGCGGTACAGCAGACAGGAATGTCTGCACTACGGCGTGGTGGTTGCTTCAGGGAGAGGGTTTTGCGAGACCCAGCCTGCGAGAGCCCGCTCCGCCTTATTCTATAATGGGCCCGGCAGCGCCCGGGATGGGCAGGAGGTTGAAGAACGGCAGGGTCCGTGCGTCCGGGGGTGTGCAATCGCGCTCCAATTGTGAGCTCCACCAATCGTAGGCGGCGGGGTCGCTCAGGGGATGGTTGAGTCTTCGGGTCAGTTCCCCGAGTTCGGCGTCCATGCGCTCAAATGTGGGGAATTCCTGATAGTAGCTGGTGTTGAGAGCCCAGCGTCGCACGCAGGCGTCGGTCTGGCCGACATCGATTCGACCGGCAAGATGGGCGATGGCGGTTCGGGCCAGTTGCTGAAGGAACCAGACATCACCCAGTTCGAACTGGCCGTCCGCCAGGAACTTTTGTTGCACCCCGAAGACCACCAGCTTTTGGGCAAAGGTGAAGGTGGCCATTCCAAGGCCCATCATGGAACGGAGAGTGTCCGCCACGGTCACGTCGCCGCCGGTATGGGTTCCTCCGGCACTGGCAAAGGCGGTGCCCAGGCGTCCCCAAAGCTGCAGGCCGGCACCCAGTTCGAGGAACCGCCGCACAAACCACGGAGAACCCTGGGCATAGGTTGGGGACGCAATGACCAGAAGATCGGCGCCGGACAAGAGGGCATGCACCTGAGGTTTCGAGGTGATGACGGGAAGTGCCCACTGCAGATCGATCGTGGCGTTTAGGCCGCACTCCCGGACCGCGGCCCGGGCGTGCCAGGCGAACGCCAGCGCCGCCCGGTAACTGTCATGGCGTCCGGTGGCGGTGCTGGGTGAAAAATAAAGAATCCGGAGAATCATCACTGAGACACCGTCACCGAAGGATCGATCCGGAACTGACGCCACGAGCCCGCGGGCCATCGCCAGCGGTTCGCAATCTGTTCCGTCCAAATCTTGTCCATTTCTGTCGTCGGCGACGCCTTCACCATCATCACCGAGGCCGGCACTCCGGCCGGGTTCACCGCAACCACCAGGTCGAGGGATCGCGGGAAACCGCTTTTGGACCAACGCCCGGGGACATTCAGGTCGGGATAGTTTCCGCCTGGTTGATGGAAATCGGTGCGGATGGAGCGAATCGGAGGCCACGTGGGCAACGCATTGATGAGGGAGAAATCGGTCATCTCGCTGAGGGAGACGGGACGGGCGATGATTTTCAGTTCGAAGAGCGAGGAAAGCATCCGGGTCCAGGTGGTCGGGTCCATCGCGCCAATCCGGCCAAATCCAGACTCGAACGTGGTCAGTCGGGCAATCTTCTCCAGGGAACGACGCTGGTATTCGGGGTCAAGTTTTGGGGCATATTTGTCGATGACCAGATTGGCCGTGGTCTCGGGTTGCAGGAGGGCGGCCTGCCATCCACTGCGGGAGACATCGAGGAACTTCTGGATCGCGTCCCGATGGGTTTTCAACGTGGCGTCACTGGTAAAATAAACCTGCGAATACGCCGTATAGCCGTGCTCATAGTAGGGAATGATATTCACCGCCTGTTTCTGGGTTTCCAATTCGACCACCTCATCGATCAGGTAGCCTTGAACGGCATCGCAGCTGCCATCCAGGAGCGGTTTCAGACTGTGGTCCTTTTCTATGATCTTGAACTGGTCCGGTCGAAAACCGTCGTGGGTGATGACAAATTCAAGGGCTTTATGACCATCGGGATGGATGCCCAGCGTTTTCCCGACCAATCGGGCCAGGTTGGTGTAACCCTTCGATTGCAAGCTGACCAACGCCATGGGACTGGCCTGGAACATGGTGCCGATGGCCTTGATGGGTGCCCCTTTGGAACGGGCATTCACAAGGACACCGCTTTCCGAGCACCCCATCCAATTGGTGCCGGCTACGACCCGCTCCACCACCGTCTGGTTCTGGTCCACCGGCAGAAAGGTCACGTCGAGCCCGGCCTCCCGGTACCAGCCCAGTTCCTGGGCGAGAAGGAGGCCGGCAAACTGGGCATTGGGATGCCAGTCCAACTGGAAGACCAACGGTGTCAGGGAAGCGGCACGAAGGCCCGTCGAGGCTCCCATCAACCCGGCGAGCAGCATCAGAAATCGCAGCGGCTTCATACGTTGGAGGAGGGAGCCTTCAGCGTGACCACAAGCCGGGTGGGAACGGCGGCGGCGTAGCATTCTTGCAGTGCGGTTGCGGAGGGAAAGGTCTCTCCGGCGACTTCACGTCCCTCCACTTCAAATTCGAGCTGAGGGGAATGGAATGGCCAGGGCGTGAGTTCAAAGGTTCGGGGCCCGGTCCTTTGGACTGCGACGGTGGATTTGCCGCCCGACTGAAGGTTAAAGGGGTGAAGCAGGCTGGCGGTTCCGGCAAAATCGACGCAGGAAAGCAGCGAGAGATTATCGCAGCCCTGGAGCAGTCGGAAGTTGTCCAGGACCCGATCCATGTCCATGTCGACATCCTGGAATCGCCCGGTGGCGGCCGCCGCCGCGCGCAACTCCAATTGACGCTGCCGTTGGGCGGCCACGAAGGTGTCCAGGAGCGGCAGTTCGGCGGGTTTGATGGTGCTCCGGTCAGCATGCTCGGTCAGGAGATTG
>CAIPFS010000045.1 GCA_903864375.1 uncultured Verrucomicrobiota bacterium | reverse complement strand
CTCGGGGACCGGATTCAGGAGGTTTTTCTCCGAGCCGATGGTGGTGACGGCACTGGTGACGATCTCCTCCCGAATGCAATCGATGGGGGGATTGGTGACCTGGGCAAACAGCTGCTGAAAGTAGCTGAACAACGACTGAGGCTGATCGGAAAGCACCGCGAGGGGGGTGTCGGTTCCCATGGACCCGACCGCTTCGACGCCATCCCGGGCCATGGGAAGCATCAACAGACGGAGATCCTCAAAGGTATAGCCAAAAGCGTGCTGCCGTTGGAGGACGGTTTTATGGGCCAGTTCCGGCAACTCATCCGGAGCTGGCAGGGAGGCCAGTTCAATCAGGTGTTGATTGAGCCACTGGCGGTACGGTTGCGCACCGGCGATCTGGTCCTTGATCTCCTCATCCGCCACAATCCGGCCCAATTCCGTATCGATGTAGAACATGCGACCGGGTTGAAGCCTTCCTTTGCTGGCGATATTCTCGGGGGCGATGTCGAGGACGCCAACTTCCGAGGCCATGATGACGTGATCGTCATGGGTCACGTAATAACGGGAAGGTCGCAGACCGTTGCGGTCCAGCGAGGCACCGATGCGGACCCCGTCAGTGAACGCAATGCAGGCGGGTCCATCCCATGGCTCCATCAGGCAGGAATGGTACTCGTAGAAGGCCTTCTTTTCATCGCTCATCGACTCATGATTCGCCCATGGCTCGGGGATCATCATCATCATGGCGTGGGGGAGGGACCGTCCGGCCATCACCAGCAATTCCAGGACATTGTCGAACATCGCGGAATCGCTTCCGTTGGGATCGACGATCGGAAGGACCTTGGAAAGGTCCTCGCCAAAGGCCTCCGATGCGAAGAGGGCCTCGCGGGCCCGCATCCAGTTGATGTTGCCTCGCAGGGTGTTGATCTCCCCGTTGTGCGCAATGAAACGGTAGGGATGGGAACGCCCCCAGCTGGGAAACGTGTTGGTGCTGAATCGGGAATGGACCAGCGCCAGCGCCGTCGTCATGCGCTCATTCCGCAGGTCTGGAAAATAGCGGCCCACCTGTTCGGTGAGAAGCATCCCCTTATAAACCAGTGTCCGGCTGGAGAGGCTGCACACATACCAGTACTGCGCCCCGTCCATGGTGGAGCATCGGATCTGCGTATGGGACCGCTTTCGGATGACGTAGAGTTTCCGCTCGAAAGCCATGTCGTCGGCAAGCCCCGGACCCCGCCCGATGAAAACCTGTCGGATATGGGGCTCGGAAGCCCGCGCGGTTGCCCCCAGTGAGCTTCCTTCCACCGGTACGGTTCGCCACCCCAGAAAATCCTGCCCCTCGGAATGAATAATCTTTTCGAAGGCCTGCTCCAGTTTCCGGCGTTGGCGGGGATCCGGAGGGAGATAGATCATTCCGACGCCGTACTGGCCTTGCGGCGGAAGTGCGATTCGGGCGGTGGCGGCGGCTTCAACCAGAAATTCGTGGGGCAGCTGGATCAGTATCCCGGCTCCGTCGCCCGTATTGACTTCGGAACCACAGGCACCCCGGTGGTCCAGATTTTGTAAAATCTGAAGCCCCTGCGCCACCAGGGCATGCGACTTGCGGCCCTTGATGTTGGCGACAAAGCCGACGCCGCAGGCGTCATGTTCGTTGGAGG